>CANQRD010000004.1 GCA_947626185.1 uncultured Flavobacterium sp. | reverse complement strand
CTTTATTTTAAAGATGATAGTTAAATAATGAAATAAGACAGGAAAGAGTAAAATCTTTCCTTTTTTTTAAAGAATAAAGATCAAGTATCAACTAGTGTAAAATACGTTTTCGTACTTCTAGTTTATCATATATTAACACGCTGATTTAAAATATAACTGCTATATTTGCATTAATCAAGATTTATATTAAAATATTGAAAACTAATCGCATATAATGAAATTAGATAGAAAAGAAATTCTTAAAGCATTAGAAACAATTACTATTGCTGGTGAAGGGAAAAATATGGTTGAAAGTGGAGCGGTAAACAATGTAATGACTTTTGGAGACGAAGTTGTTGTAGACCTTGTTTTGTCAACACCTGCTTTACATATCAAAAAAAGAGCTGAGGTAGATGTGATGAAGGCTATCCATGAGCACGTATACGATAAAGCAAAAGTAAAAGTAAATATAAAAGTTGAAGCAGCCGAAAAGCCTGAAATTAAAGGTAAAGCAATTCCAGGTATTAAAAATATCGTTGCTATTTCTTCAGGAAAAGGAGGAGTAGGAAAATCAACTGTTACGGCTAACATTGCTTCAAGTTTAGCAAGTATGGGCTTTAGTGTTGGTATTTTAGATGCCGATATTTACGGTCCTTCAATGCCTATTATGTTCGACGTAGAAAATGCTAAACCAATATCTGTGGAAGTTGATGGCCGTTCTAAAATGAAACCAATTATTTCTTACGGAGTTGAAATACTTTCAATCGGATTTTTTACAAAAGCTGATCAAGCAATTATCTGGAGAGGACCAATGGCATCAAAAGCATTAAATCAAATGATTTTTGACGCAGATTGGGGAGAATTAGATTTCTTACTTTTAGACTTGCCTCCAGGAACAGGAGATATTCATTTATCAATCATGCAATCATTACCTATAACAGGAGCAGTAGTAGTATCTACACCCCAAGCCGTTGCTTTAGCAGATGCTAAAAAAGGAGTGTCAATGTTTATGTCAGAAAGTATCAATGTTCCAGTTTTAGGTATTGTTGAAAATATGGCTTATTTTACTCCTGCTGAATTACCAGATAATAAATATTATATTTTTGGTGAAAATGGAGCGAAGAATTTAGCTGAAGATTTAGGAGTTCCATTTTTAGGAGAAGTACCAATTGTTCAAAGTATTCGAGAAGCTGGAGATTATGGTCGCCCAGCAGCATTGCAAAACGATACAATTGTGGCAAAGATATTCGAAGAAGTTACAAGAAATGTAGTGGAACAAGTAGTGTTGAGAAATGACTCTTTGCCACCTACAGAAGCAATTAAGATAACAACCATGGCTGGATGTTCAGCTGCTGGTAAGAAATAATTATATAAATATATGGCATCAATAACTATCAGAGAAAACGTTATGAAGGCGTTAGACGAGATTCGCCCGTTTTTGCAAACCGATGGAGGAGATATTACATTAATTGATATAGTTGACAATAAGCATGTTAAAGTTCGATTAGAAGGTGCTTGTACAGCTTGCAGTGTGAATCAAATGACCTTAAGCGCAGGGGTTGAAACTACAATTAAGAAATACGCACCAGAAATCGAGTCGGTAGTTAATGTTGAGTAAAAATAACTTAGTCAACTATAAACAAGAATAAAATACTGTTTATAGTTGACTTTTATCATTTTTAATAAACATGACAAAGTTTATCTTTGTATAAATGAACTACACATCATGATTGAAACCGATATAATTATCATTGGAGCTGGGCCTACTGGGCTTTTTGCTGTTTTTGAAGCAGGATTATTAAAATTAAAATGTCATTTAATAGACGGGCTACCTCAACCAGGAGGTCAGTTAACAGAATTATATCCCAAAAAACCTATTTTTGATATTCCAGGGTATCCTTCTGTAGGTGCTGCTGAGTTGGTAGATAACCTAATGGAGCAAATAAAGCAGTTTCAGCCAGGTTTTACCTTAAATGAAGTAGCAGAAACAATTGATAAACAAGAAGATGGTACTTTTATAGTAACAACAAATAAAGGTACAAAACACAAGGGAAAAGCGATTGCAATTGCTGGTGGATTAGGGTCTTTTGAACCTCGTAAGCCGGAATTGGAGAACTTGGCTTTTTATGAAGATAAAGGAGTAGAGTACTTTGTCAAAAATCCAGATATGTTTGCTGGTAAAAGGATTGTTATTGCTGGAGGAGGTGATTCAGCATTAGACTGGAGTATATTCTTGGCAGATGTTGCTTCTGAAGTACATTTAGTACATAGAAGAAATGAGTTTAGAGGAGCGTTAGATTCAGTTGAAAAAGTACAAGCTTTAAAGAATCAAGGAAAGATTAATTTAATTACCCCTGCTGAAATTGTTGAGCTTAAAGGAGTTAATAAATTAGAAAGTGTGGTAGTTGATCGTGAAGGAGCTCAAGAAGAGGTGGTTTGTGATTATTTTATCCCATTGTTTGGTTTAACACCAAAATTAGGACCAATTGGCAATTGGGGCTTAGAGATTGAAAAAAATGCAATTAAAGTAAATAACGCATTAGATTACCAAACAAATATTCCTGGTATTTATGCAATTGGAGATATTAATACATATCCAGGTAAGCTTAAACTTATTTTATGTGGTTTTCATGAGGCAACTTTAATGTGTCAGAGTGTATATAATATGTTGAATCCAGGAAAAAAATATGTGTTAAAATACACAACTGTTTCTGGTATTAATGGATTTGATGGTACACGTAAGGAAGCTGAAAAAGCAGTTGTAAAATCAATAGAATAATATATAGTATGTCAGATATAAAAGTAACAATAATTGATAGAGAAGGAACTTCTCACTTAGTAGACGCTCCAATAGATATGAACATGAATGTAATGGAATTAGTTCGTGCTTATGAGTTAGCACCCGAAGGTACTATTGGTATTTGCGGTGGAATGGCTATGTGTGCTTCTTGTCAATGTTATGTATTAAATGCTGATGAGGTAACTTTACCAGAAATGAATCCTGATGAGGAGGCAATGTTATGGGAAGCTTTTAATGTGAAAGATAATAGTAGACTTGGCTGTCAAATACATCTAGCATCTGAATTAGACGGTTTAGTTGTAGAGCTGGCACCAGAGTAGTTCTCGTATAAAAAAACCGTTATCTCTAAGATAACGGTTTTTTTATTAAATGTATATTTTTATTATTCCTTATCTGTTGTTTCTGTTGATACTTCACTTCCAGCTTTGCTCTTTACAAGTTTAATAATTACTGGTAATGTTGTAACAAGAACCAAGAATAGGATTATCCATTCAATGTATTGTTTTAAATCAATTTCATAAGCATTCATTAACCAAACTTGTAGATAATGTCCTGCAAATATTAATGAGGTTGCCCAAATGAATGAACTGATTACATTGTAAAACATAAAGCGTTTTATATCCATTCTTACAATTCCTGCAATAATTGGTGCAAATGTTCTTACAACTGGTAAAAAGCGACCAAATATAATGGCTCTACCGCCGTGTCTTTCAAAGAATACTTTTGATTCATAAAGATATTTCTTTTTATAGATAAAGTTGTCTTTTACATTGTAGAGATAGTTTCCGCTTTTTGCACCAAACCAATAACCAAAGGTGTTTCCTAAAATACCTGCAAGTGCTACTAAAGTAGCTAAAAGAGTTACGTTCCAAAAATCACTATCTATTGCAAAAAGCTCTTGCATAAGTGCAGTACTGTAAATACCTGCTAAGAAAAGTAAACTATCACCTGGTAAAAAGAATCCAGCAAATAATCCGGTTTCAGCAAATACTATAAATAGTACAACATAAATACCGATTGAATGTCCTGCAATCTCAAGATTAATGTAAAATTCAGGGTTAATTAACTGAGAAATATGAAATTCGTCCATGTGTATATTGTCTTGTTGTTTTATATTGTTGTAGCTTTTTCTATTACGTCTTCACCGTGCTCAAATTTATCAATAGAAGCAGTTGATAAAGCATTTCCTAAAACATTTGTCATGCTTCTTCCCATATCACAGAAATGGTCGATAGGTAAAATAAAGGCTATTCCTTCAGGTGGAATATTGAACATTGCACATGTAGCTACAATTACAATTAATGAAGCTCTAGGTACACCAGCTACACCTTTGCTTGTAACCATTAGTACTAATAGCATTAATATTTCATCTCCTAAAGATAAGGGAACATCATAAATCTGAGCAATGAATATACTGGCAAATGTCATGTACATCATACTTCCGTCGAGATTAAATGAATAGCCTAAAGGTAAAGTAAAAGAAACAATTTTAGGAGAACAGCCGAATTTAGTTAAGTTTTCTACTAATTTTGGAAATACAGCCTCGCTACTTGTTGTAGAGAAAGCAATTAATAAAGGCTCTTTAATTGCTTTTAACAATCTCCAAATATCTTTTCCTAAAATAAGATAACCTACAAATATCATTAATGCCCATAATATAGCCAAACCAGCAACAAAGGCACCTAAATATTTAGCATAGGTAATAAAAATAGTTAGTCCGTAAAGAGAAACTGCACTAGCAATAGCTCCTAATACCCCTAATGGAGCTGTCCACATAATATAGTTTACCATTTTTAAAACAACTTCTGCTATTCTGTCAAATAATTTAATTACGCTTTTCCCCCTTTTTCCAATGCTCGATAAAGCAATACCAAAAAAGATGGCAAAAACTACTATTTGTAGAATTTCATTATTGGCAAATGCTTCAAATGCACTTTTAGGAATTAGATGTTCTATAAAGGTTTGTAAACTTAATGCTCCTGTTTTTGTGATTAAGTCGGAAGAATCAGAAACATTTTCCATATCGAAACTCGTATTCGCTCCTGGCTGAAGCCAGTTTACCAAAACTAATCCGATTGTTAGCGAAATTAGTGAAGCGCTAATAAACCATCCCATAGCTTTAGCACCTACTCGGCCAACCATTTTCATATCGCCCATTTTAGCAATTCCAACTACTAAAGTAGTAAACACTAGTGGGGCAATAATCATTTGAACTAGTCGAATGAAAATAGTTCCTAATAATTTAATATTTTTTGAAAATCCAGTTATATATTCTGGAAAAGAATAATGTATTACTCCGCCTATTACAACTCCCAATAAAAGAGCAATAATTATGGCAATAAATAATTTGTTGTTTTTCATGAGAAAAATATAATTGAGGGTGAAAAGTAGCTATTTTTTTTTAATTAAATACAATGCTTTGCATAATTATAACAGTTTAGGTCTCTTATTTAATTGAAAATTCAAGTTAATTCAATTCTTTAGAAATAACTGTATTGAAAAGCATATTATTAGTATTAAAATTTTAATCTGTTTTTGTGAAAACTGGTAAGTTAAATTTATCTCAAAAAACAAGTAAACCAGAAATACTGTGTGGCAATTAAAAGAAAACGCTATTTTTACGACTTATTTAAACTTAATAATATGAAAAAAATATTTTTACTTGTTTTGAGTTTGATCGGAGTGAGTACTTTTGCTCAAGAAGTAATGACAAAAGAATTGCTTTGGAAACTTGGAAGAGTGAGCCCGATTGGTATTACAAAAGACGGAAAAAATTTAATTTATAGAGTTACTCATGCCAATATGGATGAGAATAACTTTGCATCAAAAACTTATATTATTCCAGTGTCGGGAGGTAAGCCATCAGAAATTAATAACTACAAAGAGCTACTGATAGATAAGAATATTTCTCCTAACGGAGAAATGATTGTTTTTGATGAGGAAGTGAAAATTAATAAGGTATTAGGAAAAGACTTTTATCCTTCAATGCAAAAGTCAGATGCATATGTGTATGATGAATTAGATTATAGACATTGGGATAGTTGGAATACAGGTAACCATAATCATGTTTTTTATGCGCCTGTATCAGATAAGGAAAACAAAATAGATATCATGTTTGGCGAGCCGTACGATGCTCCTCAGAAACCATTTGGTGGATCAGAAGATTATATTTGGTCGCCAAATAGCGAATCTATTGTGTATGTGTCGAAAAAGAAATTTGGAACCGCGTATGCATTGAGCACAAATACCGATTTGTACGAATATAACTTAAATACAAAAGAAACTAAAAACCTTACAGCAAACAATCCAGGATACGATACTCATCCAACTTTTTCACCTCAAGGCCATTTAACTTGGTTACAAATGAAGCGTGACGGATATGAAGCAGATAAAAATGATATTATTGTTCGTTTTGGAAATGTAGAACAAAACTTAACTGCTAATTGGGATGGAACTGTTGACAGTTATCGTTGGAGTGATGACGGAGAAAAAATTTACTTTGTAGCTGCTGTAAATGGAACTGTACAATTGTTTGAAGTAAATTTTCCGGGATTAAAGAGAATTGCACCTGTTGTAAAACAATTAACAGATGGTGATTTTGATGTAACTGGGATTGTAGGTTTTGCAGGAAATAATATCTTAGTTACTCGTACAGATTTTAATCATGCTACAGAAATTTACTCTTACGATTTAAAAAAGAAATCGTGGAAACAAATTACTAAAGTAAACGATGAAATTTATTCAAAACTAGCTTTAAGTAAAAGCGAAAAAAGAATTGTGAAAACAGTTGATGGTAAGGATATGGTTATTTGGGTAATTTATCCACCAAATTTTGATCCAAACAAAAAATATCCAACATTATTATATTGTCAAGGTGGGCCACAATCTGCTTTAACACAGTTCTATTCTTTCCGTTGGAATTTTCAATTAATGGCTGCTGAAGGTTATATTGTAGTAGCGCCAAACAGAAGAGGTATGCCAGGACATGGTGTAGAATGGAATGAAGCTATTTCGAAAGATTGGGCAGGAAAACCAATGCAAGATTATTTAGCGGCTATAGACGATGTAGCAAAAGAAAAATATGTTGACAGTAGTAGATTAGGAGCGGTAGGTGCAAGTTATGGTGGTTACTCGGTATTTTATTTAGCCGGAATACACGAAAACCGTTTTAAATCATTTATTTCTCACTGTGGTGTATTTGATTTAGTTAGTATGTACGGAACTACAGAAGAAGTGTTTTTTCCTAACTTTGATCTTGGTGGTGCATATTGGGACAAAGCTAATAAAGATGTTCAAAATGCTTTAAATCATTTCAACCCGATCAATTATGTTGATAAATGGAATACACCAATTTTGGTTATTCAAGGAGGAAAAGATTATCGTGTGCCAATTGGACAAGGACAAGAAGCTTTTCAAGCAGCACAATTAAGAGGAGTGAAAAGTAGATTTTTATATTTACCAGAAGAAAATCATTGGGTTATTCAACCACAAAATGCGCAAGTATGGCAAGGTGAATTTTTCCGTTGGTTAAAAGAAACTTTGTAAAATATTTTTAATAAAAGAGCTAACATTAATTTGGTAGCTCTTTTTTTTATCTTCTTGATATGTAACAAAGAAAATAGAAATGACACCTATATTAAGGAATGCTCAATAAAAATCAAGTCTAAGATGACTGTATTCTAAAGAAATTTAGTAATGTTTTTTTATATTTACATCAATAACCTTAATTACAATGAATAAAAATAAAATTCAAGCCTTAGTATTGGCTGTAGCATTAGCTTTTGCAGCTTATACACCAACTTATGCACAAGACAATTTAGTGAATGCACTAAAATTAAATGCAAGTGATAAAAGTAAAGAGTTATATCAATTTAGAACAGTAATTGATATTGAGAATACTCCAATTAAGAATCAAGGATCATCAGGTACATGTTGGTCTTATTCCGCAAATTCATTTATTGAATCTGAAATGATGAGAATGGGAAAACGTCCAGTAGAGCTTTCTCAAATCTATTCTGCACGTAACTCCTATATTGAAAAAGGAAAAATGTATGTAAGAATGCAAGGTGCAGTTACGCTTGGCGATGGAGGGGCTTTTCACGATGTTATGAATATGTACAGAAAATATGGAGCTATGCCTCAATCAGTATATAGTGGATTAAATTACGGAACAACAAAAAATAAATTTGCTGAGATGGCTGCTATTCAAGAAGGAATCTTAAAGGCAGTGGTGGCAAATCCAAATGGAAAACTTACTCCAAATTGGGAAAAAGCATATACTTCAGCAATTGATGCTTATTTAGGCGAAGTACCTACGAAGTTTAAATGGGAAGGAAAAGAATATACTCCTGAAACATTTGCTAAAGAAGTAGTAGGAATTAATCCTAACGATTACGTAGAAATAGGATCAGACTTAAATTATCCGTTGTATGATAAATTCGTTCTATTAGTACCAGATAACTGGTCTTTCGATCAAGTTTATAATGTAAAAATGAATGAATTAACAGATATTATTGATCATGCAATTAAAAATGGATTTACTGTTGCTTGGGCAGGAGATGTAAGCGAAAAGTATTTTAGTTGGAAGAATGGAGTAGCTTTTGTACCTGAAAAAGAATGGGAAGATATGACACCAGAGGAAAGAGACGGAATGTTTAATGGACCTAAACAAGAAAGAAAAGTAACTCCAGAAATGCGTCAGGAAGCTTTTGATAACTATTCAACTACGGATGATCATGGTATGCATATTGTTGGAATAGCGAAAGATCAAAATGGAAGAGAATACTACGTAATTAAAAACTCTTGGGGAGTTACTAATGATTACAAAGGTTATATGTATATGACCAAAGAATACGTAAAGTATAAAACAACCGACATTATGCTTCATAAAGACGGATTGCCAAAAGAATTAAAATCTAAATTAAAAGTATAGATTAAATAAAATTTAAAATTGCTATGGAAAAATTATCAGGAGGAATTGAAACAATGTTAGAATCGGTTTTTACTGCTTTGCCCAAAATTGCAGTTGGGCTTATCATATTATCTGTTGGTAGTTATGTTGTAAAATTGATTCTTACTTTTATTCGCAAACGATTCGAAAAAAGAGATTTAGAACTTTCATTAAGAGGATTTTTACTCAGTATAATCAAAACGGTATTGTATATTTTACTGTTGATTACTGTTGCTGCTACCATGGGAATTCAAACTACTGTTTTTACAGCAGCATTTGCTTCGGCAGGTTTAGCAATTGGCTTAGCTTTACAAGGAAGTTTATCAAATTTTGCTGGAGGAGTATTAATCTTATTGTTCAAGCCTTTTAAAGTAGGCGACTATATTTCAAATCCAAGTGGAACAGAAGGTGAGGTGGAGAAAATTGATTTGCTTTATACTACATTAATCGGACCTACTGGTTTACGTCTGTTTAGTCCTAATGGATTATTAGCCAACTCAGTAATAACTAATTACTCGGCAATTACATCAAGACGATTTGATTTTGTTGTTGGTATTTCTTACGATGCAAATATTAAAATTGCTCAAGAAGTAATTCAAAAAACTTTAGCGAAAGATAGTAGAGTGCTTACTGATAAAAAACCAATTATTTTTGTTGATAATTTGAATGATAGTTCGGTAGATTTAAAGATTAGAATTTGGATGAACAGAGCCGATTATTGGAATACAGTATATGAGGTACAACAAAATATAAAAGTAGCATTAGATGAAGCGAACATTGAAATTCCTTTTCCACAAAGAGACTTACATATTGTTTCAGATAAAACTAAATAAAAAAACTGCTTGAATTTATTCAAGCAGTTTTTTTAAAAGATGAATGATTTAAATAGTTAGAAACGTTCTTCTTTTTTGATAACATTTCTAGCTACTTGAATTTTATATTTTTTCCCTTTCATTTTTTGATCTTTTATAGCGTGTAGCAGATTTTTTACTTTAGTGCTTTTTACCGCTGCAAAAGAGATAAAATCTTTTACTTCAATTAAGCCTAAATCATCTTTCTCTAAATTTCCTTTTTGAGAAAAGAAACCAACAATGTCAATTTTGTTTAACTTGTTCTTTTTACCACCACTGATGTATAAAGTTTGGAATTCGGGTACTTTTGGTAGTGTTATTTTTTCATTAACAGTAAATACACCCATCGAATAGTCGACATAGTCAAGCTTTTTTTCCTCCTCATGGATAATTAAGTACGCCGATCCAGAGCTTTGCATACGGGCAGTACGTCCATTTCTGTGTATGTATTCTTCTTCCTTAAACGGTAAATGATAATGAATAATGTGGTTAATATCCGGAATATCTAAACCCCTTGCTGCTAAATCAGTAGTAACTAAATAACGTACACTTCTATTTCTAAACTGAATTAATGCGCGCTCACGTTCTTCCTGATCCATTCCACCATGGTAGTAAGTTGTATAAATTCCTTCCCTGTTTAACGATTCACTAATGCGTTCTGCAGCATCTCTGTGGTTGCAAAAAATAATTGCTGGTTCCGAGTTAATACTGCACAATAGATGTAGCAAAGTATTCAGTTTGTCTTTTTCTTTACTGATTACCAATTGCGTAGTAAGCTGTACATTTGATTCTTCGATGTTGGAAATAAAATCTAATGTAGTTGGATTGGTTACTTGTGTGAATTTTGGAATTTTCACATCGTAAGTAGCCGAAACTAATACACGTTTGTTTACATTTTTTAAACGAGAAATGATAAACGACATTTCCTCTTGAAAACCAAGTTGAAGCGATTTGTCAAATTCGTCTAAGATGAGTGTTTTAATTGAACCCGTTGAAAAAGTTGATCGGTCTAAATGATCTGCAATTCTACCTGGCGTACCAATTAATACAGCAGGCGGATTGGATAAGTTTTTAATTTCCGTTTCAAGAGAATGACCACCATAGCAGGTGTTTACTTTGAAAGAAGTACCCATTTTTTTCCACACTTGTTCAATTTGAAGGGCTAATTCACGAGAAGGAACCAAAATAAGGCATTGCACGTTTTTTACCTCATCGTCTAGTAATTGATATAACGGATGTAAAAAAGCTAGGGTTTTACCTGAACCAGTAGGTGAAAGCAATACAACGTCTGATAAATCAAGAATAGCGTTATTGGCTTGTTCCTGCATTTCATTTAAGTTATCAATACCTAAATTCAGTAAAATATTGTTGGAGTATGGATTTGTCTGCATGATTAAAAATAAGCGCGTTTAATTAGAAAAAGAAAACTCCTTTGATAAAAGGAGTTGAGCTTTTATATAGATTCAATAATATAGTCTTTGTAAATATCTCCAACTTCGCTGAAGATTTGTAATAATTGTTCGGGACTATCTTCCGTAACTAAACGTTGACGATGAGCTTTAAAACCATGAATCCCTTTAAAATAATTAGAATAATGACGACGCATTTCTACAATACCTAAACGCTCACCTTTCCACTCCATCGACCAAATTAGATGATTTTTAGCTGCCTCTAATCGATCAGCAACCGTTGGTGGTGCCAAGGTTTCACCTGTTTCAAAAAAATGTTTTATTTCGTTAAAAATCCAAGGATACCCAATAGCAGCTCGTCCAATCATCATTCCGTCTAAACCAAATTTCTCTTTGTATTCTAACGCTTTTTGAGGACTGTCAATATCTCCATTTCCAAAAATTGGAATATTGATTCTAGGATTGTTTTTAATACGTTCAATATGTGTCCAATCAGAATGACCTTTATACATCTGTGCTCTTGTTCTAGCATGTACAGTTAATGCTTGTACACCAACATCTTGTAGGCGTTCTGCGACTTCGTCGATATTAATAGAATCATCGTCCCAACCTAAACGAGTTTTTACAGTTACGGGTAAATGGGTGCTTTTAATCACCGCTTCTGTTAAGCGAATCATTAAGTCAATATCTTTTAATACGCCAGCACCAGCGCCTTTAGATACTACTTTTTTTACAGGGCATCCAAAGTTTATGTCCACTAAGTCTGGTTGTACGGTTTCTACAATTTTTGCAGAAAGTGCCATTGCTTCTTCATCACCACCAAAAATCTGAATACCTACAGGTCTTTCATAATCAAAGATATCAAGCTTCATTTTACTTTTCATCGCATCTCTAATTAATCCTTCCGAAGAAATAAATTCCGAATACATCAAATCTGCCCCATGCGTCTTACATAAACGACGAAAAGGTGGATCACTTACATCTTCCATAGGAGCTAGAAGTAGCGGATGATCAGGTAATTCTATATTGCCAATTTTAATCATGAGTATACTGAATATTTGATGCAAAAGTACAATAAATTATTTTTCAGGGAAGATAAGATTGCTTAAACGATAAAAACAATTGATTTTTAATGACATACTTGCTTTAGTGAGGTTTGTTTTTGTAAGGTGTTTCCTTTTTTAGTTAATTGTAAATTAAGAGTATTGTTGAAAGAATTAGAGGCTATTAAAAATGGAAAATGTGAACCATAAATTCAAACTTTCAAGTATATTTGCAAAATATAGACTTGTTGTTGCTAATTAAAATAAAACGAAAGTCTTACAACTTAGATCGGTCGGATAAAAAGTCCTATTTCTTCTGATTTTTTTGAATTAACTGATCTTATAATAATGGATATAACCACGATGAAGAACATTAGAAATTTTTGTATTATTGCTCATATTGACCACGGAAAGAGTACATTAGCAGATCGTTTGTTAGATGCTACACAAACGGTGACTGCGCGTGAGCAACAAAATCAGCTTTTGGATAGTATGGATTTGGAGCGCGAAAGAGGAATTACAATTAAGTCTCACGCTATCCAGATGGAATATGAATACAAAGGTGAAAAATATATTTTAAACTTAATTGATACTCCAGGACACGTTGACTTTTCTTACGAGGTTTCTCGTTCAATTGCTGCATGTGAAGGAGCTTTGTTAATTGTAGATGCGGCTCAAAGTATTCAGGCGCAAACAATTTCTAATTTGTATTTAGCATTAGAAAACGACTTAACAATTATTCCAGTTTTAAATAAAATTGATTTACCAAGTGCAAATCCAGAAGAAGTAAGTGACGATATTGTTGATTTACTTGGATGTGATTATGAAGAAATTATTCCTGCATCTGGTAAAACAGGTTTAGGAGTGGAAGATATTTTAGCTGCTATTATAGAAAGAGTACCAGCACCAAAAGGAAATCCAGACGAGCCTTTGCAAGCATTAGTTTTTGACTCAGTTTACAATCCATTCCGAGGAATTGAGGTAATTTTCCGTGTGATAAATGGAAAAATAACAAAAGGCCAAAAAATTAAATTTATGGCTACGGGTAAGGAATATTTTGCTGACGAAATTGGAACATTGAAATTGAATCAAGTTCCTAAAAAAGAAATTTCATCTGGAGATGTTGGTTATTTAATTTCTGGAATTAAAGAAGCAAGAGAAGTAAAAGTTGGTGATACACTTACTGATGCAAAAGAACCGACTCAGAATATGATTGAAGGTTTTGAAAACGTAAAACCAATGGTATTTGCTGGTATTTATCCTGTAGATACAGAAGATTACGAAGAATTGCGTAACTCTATGGAGAAGTTGCAATTAAACGATGCTTCATTGGTGTTTACAGCTGAAAGCTCTGCTGCATTAGGATTTGGTTTCCGTTGTGGTTTCTTAGGAATGCTACATATGGAAATTATTCAAGAACGTTTGGAGCGAGAGTTTAATATGACAGTAATTACAACAGTTCCCAACGTATCTTATTTAGCCTACACTAAAAAAGAACCAGACACACCAATTATTGTAAATAATCCATCAGATTTACCAGAACCTTCTAAATTGGAAAGAGTAGAAGAGCCTTATATTAAAGCAACTATTATTACTAAAGCTGATTTCGTAGGGCAAGTAATGAGTTTGTGTATTGATAAGCGCGGTGTTATTACTAATCAAACTTATTTAACAGAAGACAGAGTTGAGTTGACGTTTGATATGCCTTTAGCTGAAATTGTATTTGATTTTTACGATCGTTTAAAAACAGTTTCTAAAGGTTATGCTTCTTTTGATTATTCACCAATGGGAATGCGTACATCTAATCTTGTAAAAGTTGACGTTATGTTGAATGCAAACGTTGTAGATGCTCTTTCTGCATTAATGCACGCAGATAATGCATATTCTATTGGAAAGAAAATGTGTGAGAAGTTGAAAGAATTAATCCCGCGTCAGCAATTTGATATTCCAATTCAGGCAGCAATTGGTGTAAAGGTAATTGCGCGTGAAACGGTAAAAGCTTTGCGTAAAGACGTTACGGCAAAATGTTATGGTGGAGATATTTCTCGTAAACGTAAATTACTTGAAAAGCAAAAAGCAGGTAAAAAACGTATGCGTCAGATTGGAAATGTTGAAATACCACAAGAGGCATTTATGGCTGTATTGAAACTGAATGATTAATCATTAGTTATATTAAGTAAAAAACGGACTATTCAATTGAATAGTCCGTTTTTTATTGCTTTAGTTTATTTCTTGGTAAAATCACCTACGTAAATAGTTGTGAAATTAGAAGGCTTTAAATACTTCTTAATTGCATTATTTACCTGTTTAACGGTTAGTTTATCTATCTCTGCGTTTAACTTGTCAAAGTCGCTAAAAGGCGTTCCATAGATTAGATATCGGTTGGATAAAAACAATAAATAGTTATCATTGCCAAGATCAGTTTGTCTTGCACTTTTCCAACTAGTTTTAGTAGCCTTTAACTCCTCTTCTGTAATTCCATTTGCAACTAGTTTAGAAAATTCGTCATTAATAGCGTTTTCTACGTTATCGCGTTTTGTTGGATTTAAGAAAGCATAAATCATCCAACTTGCATTGTTGTTTTTGGGATCATTTGAAACAGATAGGGATGTCCCTGCTCCATAGCTTATACCTTCTTTTTCGCGTAATCTTTGTGGAATACGCGCTGTCATAAATCCACCGCCCATTACTTCATTTGCAAATGTAAGAGCAGCAAAATCTGGACTTGTGTTCGTCATTTCAAAGTTTAATTTTCCAACAGCAGCAGCATTTTCTTTATCTGGTGTTTGAATAATTTCTTTACTTTGTTTAGTAGCAAAGAATGTTGGATAAACTCTCTCAAATTTTACTTTATTATTCCAATTACCTAATACCTTTTCTAATAAATCTTTTGCTTGCTTTTGGTCATTTAACCCTAAAATTGATGCTGTTCCATTATTTGCTCCAAAAAAAGTTTGATGAAAATCTTTTAGTTGATCTACTGTTACTGTTTTTATTCCATCAATATCTTCTTGAATAGATGAAACATAGAAAATACTACCTTTGACTTCGTTTGAAGTAAGTTGGCGAATTTTGGTAAAGGCCACATTTTGTGGATCATTCAATCTGCTTTCAAGGGAAGTTGTGTATTCTAATTTTAATTTATTTAGTTCACTTTCTGGAAAAGTAGGATTCTTTAATACATCGTTTAAAATGTCCATCGTTTTCTCAATTGTGCTTCTATAAGAAGAAACGCTAATTGATATATTTTGATTAGAGAAACGGATGCTGATAGTTGATTTTAATGCATCTAGCTGATCTTTGATTTCCTGTTTATTTAAAGTAGATGTTCCTGCTGTAAGTAATGCAGCGGTTAAACTACCAATGTATTGTTTGTTTTTAAGATCTTGTTGATTTCCTACAGGAATACTTACTGAAATAGTAACTTTTTCTCCTTTCAAATCTTTGTCTATAACACCATATTTTAATCCGTTACTCAATGTGCCAGAAGTATAGTTTTTTTCTAAGTTAGCAATGGTTGGTGCAAATTCTCTAAGATTTTCGGTAGTTTCTTTTCCTTTGTAATTTTTTACTAAAGCATCAATATCTTCATTAGTAAATTCGCTAGCTTTTACTCTTGTTTCATC
This sequence comes from uncultured Flavobacterium sp., assembly GCA_947626185.1. Taxonomy (GTDB): domain Bacteria; phylum Bacteroidota; class Bacteroidia; order Flavobacteriales; family Flavobacteriaceae; genus Flavobacterium. The sequence goes on along the minus strand of CANQRD010000004.1, from coordinate 37,930 downwards.
TTTTGTAGGAATGAATAATCCAATTGTACGATTGTTATCTCTAAAGTATTTTTTTGCAACGCGCTGAATATCTTCCAGTGTTAAGCTTTCGATATTGTCACGGTATAGAAATGACAAACGATAATCGCCAGAACCAATTATTTCGGTTAAGTTGATTGCTTTGCCAATTGTATTGTTTTGAATAGTTTCTATATCTTTTAATAGTTTCGTTTTTGCTCGGTCAAGATCTGCTTGGGTATATTCATTAGTGCTAATTTTTGCTAGCTCTATTTTGATATCTTCCAATGCTTTTAATTGATCTTTATCGTTGGCAATGTTAAAATTAAACAACATGAAACTTGCATCTCTTACCGTTGGAGTAAAAGCGTATAGTGAAGTAACTTTATGTGTTTCTACTAGTGATTTGTATAAATACCCAGAAGGATCGTTGTTTAGTATACGCTCTAAAGCACTTAAAGCCGCAAAATCTTTATCAGCGTAAGAAGCTGTATGGTATAACGCTTGTATATGTTTGCTGTCGCCGTTGCGTTTTACTTCTATATATTTTTCTCCATCTTGAGCAGGTTCTACAGTAAGAATATCGTCTAATACTCTTGTTGGTTTTGGTATTATAGAAAAATATTGCTCAATGTAATCTAATGCTTTTTGTTCATCAAATTTACCTGCAACGATTAGAACAGCATTATCAGGCTGGTAATATTTTTCATAAAAACGTCTTAATTGGGGTGTTTTTACGCGTTCAATATCTTCTTTAGAACCAATTGTACTCAATCCGTAATTATGCCATAAAAAAGCTGTATTAATGGTTCTTTCCATCAATACTCGCGAAGGGTTGTTTTCTCCAATTTCAAACTCATTGCGAACCACAGAAAACTCTTTATCTAAGTCTTCCTGTAATATTGTAGCATTAATCATACGATCGGCTTCCATTTCTAAAGCCCAAGATAGGTTTTCGTCTGATGAAGGAAATATTTCGTAATAATTAGTTCTATCATACCAAGTAGTTCCATTGGCAGAACCACCTTTGTCTGAAAGCATTTTTTTTATATCTCCTAAATTCTTTGTGCTTTTAAATAGCATATGCTCTAGCAAATGTGCCATTCCTTTTTCGCCATAACCTTCGTGTTTTGAACCCACTTTGTAGACAATGTTTACAATAAGATTATTTTGTGTAGCATCTGGAATTAGTAATACTTGCAGACCATTGTCGAGTGTATATTCTTTAATACCTTCTACCTGCGTAACAAAGGTTGCTTTGCTAGGTGTTTGGGCTATTGCATCTGATGAAATACTCATTGTACTTGCTAATACCATTGTGTAAAGAAGTTTTTTCATTTAAAGTTATTTTTGATAGTGTTCTAAAAATACTTTAAATAATTGATAATTAAAATTTTGACTATTTAGTTTAACAAAATGTACAGAAAAACCGAAACAATTTGTCATCAATCTTTTTAAAATGTAAGAAGCACTTGCTAATAAACAAGTGCTTCAGAATTTATTGTAAAAATAACACAGTTAAGCTAAACTGCCTAATAATTGTTTTTGTAATGATCTATTGCGTTTAGCAAACTTTGTTTATTAGTAAAACCAGATTGTTTCCACAATAGTTTTCCTTGTCTGAATAACATTAACGTAGGTACACCTCGCATACCATATTGAGTACTGTATTGTGCAGTTATTGCCTGATTTTTATCAACATCTATTTTAACAATAGTTATATTGTCTTGCAATACTGCTTTTACTTCCTCTAAAACAGGCGCTTGCATTTGACAAGGTCCGCACCAAGTTGCAAAGAAATCAACCAAAACTAATTGATCAGATTCTATTAATTCTTGAAATTTAGACATTTTATTTTGAGCTAGAACATGTTGAAGTACAACTATTATCAACTAAGGCAATTCCTGTGTTTTTAATTGCTCCATATCCACCAATTACGTCAATCATGTTGTGATAACCTCTTGCTTTTAATATTGATGTTGCAATTAATGAACGGTAACCACCTGCACAGTGAATGTAGAAGTTTCCTGTTGTAGGAAATTCTGCAATATGATCGTTTAAGAAATCTAACGGCGTGTGATTTAAATTTTTATATTCAATGTGAGATGCATTGTATTCTCCAGGTTTTCTCACATCAAAAATAGAAACGTCTCCAGTTTTCATTACATCTTCCAATTCTTTTGCTGTTACTTGTTGCACAGTATCGTATTCTTTTCCTGCATTTTTCCAAGCGTCAAATCCGCCTGCTAAATATCCTAACGAATTGTCATAACCCACTCTAGATAATCGGATGATGCATTCTTGCTCACGTCCTTCTGGAGCAATAATTAAAATAGGTTGTTTAATATCCGTAATTAATGCACCAACCCATGGAGCAAACTGACCGTCTAAACCAATAAAGATTGAACCTGGAATATGTCCTTTTGCAAATTCTGCTCCAGATCTTACATCTAGTAATAGTGCTCCAGATTCTTCTGCCAGTGTCTCAAATTCTGCTGGATTTAAAGGCTGATTTCTTTTGATGATATTTTCTACATCATCATATCCTTCTTTATTTAATTTCACGTTTAGCGGAAAATACGCTGGCGGTGGCAATAAACCATCAGTAACTTCTTTTACAAATTCTGCTTCTGTCATATCTGCACGCAACGCATAGTTTGTTAGTTTTTGATCGCCTAAAGTACCAACTGTTTCTTTGCTTAAATTCTTTCCACAAGCCGAGCCAGCTCCGTGTGCAGGATAAACAATAACATCATCTGGCAATGGCATAATTTTATCTCTCAAGCTGTGAAAAAGAGTTGCTGCCAATTGTTCTTGTGTTAAGTTAGCTGCTTTTTGAGCTAAATCTGGGCGACCAACATCACCTAAAAATAAAGTATCTCCACTAAAAATTGCATGATCTTTTCCGTTTTCATCTTTCAATAGATAAGTGGTGCTTTCCATTGTATGACCTGGTGTGTGCAAAGCAGTAATAGTAATATCACCTAATTTAAAAACTTCACCATCAGTTGCAATATGCGTTTTGTATGTTGGATTTGCATTGGGACCATAGATGATTGTAGCACCTGTTTTTTCTGCTAAAGTTACGTGTCCGCTTACAAAATCTGCGTGAAAATGTGTTTCAAAAATGTATTTAATTGTAGCATTATCTTGTTTTGCTTTATCGATGTATTGTTGTACTTCTCTTAAAGGATCAATTATTGCTACTTCTCCTTTGCTTTCTATATAATATGCACCTTGTGCAAGACAACCAGTATAAATTTGTTCAATTTTCATAATAACTGTGTTTTTGTGTTAGTAAAAATACTAAGATGTTTTTATATTAAAAAAATAACTCTTTGATAAGGATGTAAAATGCCATAATTAGCACAAAATATCCGAATCCTTTTTTTAGATGTTTATCAGAAATAAACTTAGTTAAATAAAGTCCTATAAAAATTCCGATGATTGATATAGCACTAAATGTAAATAACATTTTCCAATCTATTTGTGGGTTTTGAATGTCTCCCAAAAATCCTACTAAGGATTGTATAGCAACAATAAACAATGATGTAGCTACTGCTTGTTTCATTGGTAAGTTGGCAAATAATATTAACGCTGGAATAATTAAAAATCCGCCACCTGCGCCAACTGTTCCGGCTACCATTCCTATAAAAATTCCTTGTAATATTAATCGTATAGCATTCGATTCTCCATTTGTGTTTACTGCTTTGCTTGGTTTTATCATCTTGATGGATGAACTAAGCATTACTATAGCAAATAACAACATTAAAATAAGGTTTTTGGAAACCGATAAATTGCCAATTTCTATCGTGTTTGGTACCAGAGGTAATAAAAATGAACGAGTAAAAAATACAGTTAGTAAAGAGGGAAGCCCAAATAGTATTGTAATTCTATAATTAATTACTTTGCTGATTATATTTTTTATACTTCCTATCATTGCTGTAGATCCTACAATAAAAAGGGAGTAAGCAGTTGCTAAAAATGGTTCTACTTTTAGAATATAAACAAGTATTGGAACCGTTAAAATAGAACCACCACTGCCTATTAATCCTAGAGATATACCTACAAGTAATGCTAGGAAATAAGCAATAAGTTCTGAGTTTATCATATTATGTATTTTGTGTTAGCTCAATATATTTTCGATTGAGTTTTATGATGTTTTTATTTTCCAACGTTTTTAGAATTCTAGACACAACAACTCTAGATGTATTTAGTTCATCTGCAAGTTCTTGGTGAGTAGTTTGAATCATTAAACTGTTGTAAATTTTAGCTTTTTCTTCTAATAATTTTAAAAGTCGCTCCTCCATGTTCATAAATGCTAGGCTGTCAATAGCAGAAAGCATTTCCGTCATTCTGTTGTTGTAGCTATTTAAAACAAAATTTCGCCAACTTTTATAGCGGACTAGCCATTCATCCATTTTATTTACTGGAATAAGAATTAGACTTCCATCGGTTTCTGCAATAGAGCGAATTTCGCTTTTTGTTTCGCCAATACAACAAGTAAGTGTCATAGCACAAGTATCACCCTCCTCTATGTAATAAAGCGTAATTTCACCCTCCTTTTGGTCTTCTCTAATTATTTTTATTGCACCATTGATAAGTAATGGAATTTTCTTAATGTATTCTCCAATTTCAATCAATTTATCTCCTTCTTTAAATTCCCTAAACGTTGAAATCTCAATCATTTCTTCTAAGAGCTTTCCCTCAAATAAATGTTTATATTTCTCTTTAATTATATGTGGCATATTTTTAAATACTATTTAGGTTTAAAGATAATGCAAAAATTTAAAAGTGTTTTATTTCATTAATGAGGAAGCCATTTTTTGACTAATCCATATGTCCAAGTACCCAGCAAAGCACCAATTATAGCAATTAGTACAGGATAAAATCCTGCGCCAAGTAAGGCAAACATTGGCCCAGGACAAGCACCTCCTAATGCCCAACCAAGTCCAAAAAGAGTTCCGCCAATTAAATAGCGAGCAATGCTTTTTTCTTTGTTGGCAAATACAATCGGATTACCAGCAAAATCTTTCACTTTTTTTCTTTTTATATATTGTGTTGCAATGACAGCTATTGAAAGTGCTGTTCCGATTATACCATACATGTGAAAGCTTTCAAATTGAAACATTTCGTAAATTCTAAACCAAGATGCTGCTCCAGATTTAAACATACCGATTCCAAATAGAATTCCGACAAATAAGTAAGCTGATTTTTTCATGTTTTTTTAAATTAAAAGATTAATGGGAAAAGCAAGTGAACCATAATAAGGCCTCCAATAAAAAAGCCGATAACAGCTATTAAAGAAGGAAGTTGAAAATTGCTTAGACCAGAAATGGCATGACCAGAAGTACATCCGCCAGCATATCTCGATCCGAAACCAACTAAGAAGCCTGCTACTAATAAAATAATTATGGTTTTAATAGAATCAAAACCTTCGTTGCCAAATAATTCTGTTGGTACATAAGCTTTACCTGCACTTTCAAATCCTAATTGATTTAATTTCTCTACAGTTATTTCATTAATTGGTACGGCGGCATTATCCCAACTTAAGTAATGATAAGCAATAAAACCTCCGATAATAGTTCCTACAAGAAATAGTAAATTCCATGTTTGAGCTTTCCAATTAAAACAAAAGAAGTCACATGATTTACCTGCTCCCATTGCAGCACACATAACTCTAAGGTTGGAGGAGAATCCAAATGTTTTTCCCATTAATAGTAGTAATATTAGAGTTATACCAATAAATATACCTCCGATATACCACGGCCAAGGTTGCAAAATTATTTCCATAGATAATTGTTTAAATTTCTTTTACAAATGTCTGTACTAAAAATGAATGCTACAGTAACTTTTGATACACAACATATTATTTTTTTATAATAACTAAAATAAAAAGAAAAAAGCGTCAATAGAAAATTAATAAAGAATGATTTACTAGCTTTAGGGTAAGTTTATAACCAAGTAGTTGTAATTAATCAAGCTATTGATAGTTATAGCTTTAGATGTTTTCAATAAAAAATATAAGATGAGAATTAGTGCCGAAAATTTTTGTGCGTTACTGAATGCTAGAATAATACTTTCGAATTCAAATAATGAAATTGAATTTAATCGCGTATCTATCGATAGTAGAACGGTGTTAAATGATACGTCAACATTATTTTTTGCTTTGGTAGGTGCTAATCATAACGGGCATGATTATATAAAGGAGTTAATTCAGAAAGGAGTAAAGTATTTTGTTGTTTCCCAATCAGAAAAGATCAAAGATTTAAATGAACAGGCAACTTTTTTTATAGTAGAAAATACATTAAAAGCGTTGCAGCAATTGGCAAGTTATCACAGACATAGTTTTGCTATCCCTATAATTGGTATTACGGGTAGTAGAGGAAAAACAGTAGTAAAAGAATGGTTGAATTTTTTATTAAAAGAAGAGTTTCAAATTATTAAAAGTCCTAAAAGCTATAATTCACAAGTAGGAGTGCCTTTATCTGTTTTGGGAATTTCTAATCAACATTCAATAGGGATTTTTGAAGTTGGCATTTCCACTATCAATGAGATGGATAAACTTCAGTCAATAGTTAGTCCAACAATTGGCATTCTCACTGCTGTTACAAATGAACATGAAGAAGGGTTTGAAAGTGAAGAACAAAAGATTAAGGAAAAATTAAAATTATTTACGAATACGCCTGTTGTTATAGGTGAATATAATTCTAAGGTTCAAAAGTACTTATCAGAAAGTACCAATTTTTATAGTTGGAGTTTTTCTACTGCCGAAGCTATGGTTTTTGGAACGATAAAAGAAAACAGAGTAGAAGTACTATATGATAAGGTAGAAAAGTTTGAAGTAGAATTGCCATTTACTGATTTATTTTCTATTAAGAATAGTATGACTTGTATTGCCACGATGTTGTATTTATCTTACGATATTGTTACAATTAAAGAGCGAATGAATAAACTATTTCCGATAGAATTGCGATTGGAGGTAAAAGCAGGTATTAATGATTGTACAATTATTGATGATGCTTATAGTTCTGATTTTCAGTCTTTGATAATCGCATTAGAATTTTTAGCTAAGCATAAAAGCAACACAAAAAAAACAGTTATTTTATCGGATGTGTTTAGTGGTGGTATCATTAAGGAAGAATTGTATAAAGAAGTAGCTTCGTTGCTTTTTAGTCATAAGATAGATAAAGTGATTTGTATAGGAGAAGAGATAACAAAGTTTTTAGCTAAGTATTCTTCGGTATGGCATTTCTTATCTACAGATGAGTTTCTGCAAAAAGCTATTTTGGAAGATTTTAATGACGAAACTATTTTGATAAAAGGTTCGAGAGGATTTCGATTCGATAAAATTGTAAGTGCTTTAGAAGAAAAAACTCATGAAACCGTTTTAGAAGTAAATTTAACGGCTATTCGACATAATCTAAACTTCTACCGATCAAAATTGTTACCTACCACTAAAATTATGGTTATGGTTAAGGCTTATGGTTATGGGCATGGGAGTGTAGAAATAGCAAAATTATTAGAACATGAACAGGTAGATTATCTCGGAGTAGCTTTTGCCGATGAAGGTATTACTTTAAGAAGAGCTGGAGTAAAATCGAATATTATTGTTATGAATCCAGAAATTAGCGCATTCTCAGCGATGATTGCTTATGATTTAGAGCCAGAAATTTATTCTATTCGAGAATTAAAATCTTTCTTAAAAGTAGCAAGAGAAAAAAATTGCTATCAATATCCTATTCATATTAAACTAGAAACTGGTATGCATCGCCATGGTTTTTTAACTAATGAGTTAGATGAGTTGATTAGTTTGTTAAAACACACAAATACGGTAGTTGTTCAATCTGTTTTCTCGCACTTATCATCCAGTGACATGGATCAGTATAAAGATTTTACTTTAGAACAAATAAATCTATTTACTAAAAATAGCAATTATATTAAGGAGCAATTAAATTGCGAACCTATTTGTCATATTTTAAACACTTCGGGTATTTATAATTTCTCAGCCTATCAAAAAGATATGGTTCGTTTAGGTATTGGACTTTACGGTGTTGGTAATAGTAAAGAAGAAACAATATATTTAAAAAATGTAGCTACTTTAAAAACGAGAATAATGCAAATAAAAACTATCGAACCAAATGAAACTGTTGGTTACGGAAGAAGATTTAAAGCCATAAAAAGCACTCAGATTGCGACAGTACCTATTGGCTATGCAGATGGAATTCCTCGTGCTTGGGGAGCAAAAAACGGATATGTAATAATCAATAATAAAAAAGCGCCTATTACAGGTGCTATTTGTATGGATATGTTAATGGTTGATGTTTCTGATATTATTTGTCAAGAAGGTGATGAGGTTATAATCTTTGGAGAAGAATTATCTGTGCAAATTATAGCAGATAGTATTGAAACTATTTCTTATGAAATTTTCACAGGAATTTCGCAACGTGTAAAAAGAATTTTCTTTGAAGAGTAAAATTAATTATTTTTGAAAATGTTAAACTTAAACAAAAAAAATACTATGGGATTTGTAAAGGAATTTAAAGAGTTTGCCGTAAAAGGAAACGTAATGGATTTGGCAATTGGAGTAATTATTGGAGGGGCATTTGGTAAAATTGTGACTAGTGCTGTAAATGACGTAATTATGCCAATAGTTTCTGCGGTTATTGGTACACCAGATTTCTCCAATATGTTTTTGATATTAAAAGGCGATGTGCCTGCTGCTGCTACTTTAGCAGATGCAAAAGCAGTAGAAGGTGCTGTAATATTTGCTTACGGTAGTTTTCTTACAGAGGTAATTAGCTTTGTGCTTTTAGCTTTAGTAGTTTTTTTAATGGTTAAAGGAATTAATAAACTAAGACAAGCTGAAGAGCTAATTAAGAAGAAACAAGAAGTAGTTGAAGAAATTGTTGTAGAAGAGCCAGTAGCTCCAACTCCTACACAAGAAGAGTTATTATCAGAAATTAGAGACTTGTTAAAAAATCAACAGAAATAAATCTAGATATGGAAATCAAAAATGGGATCAATATTATTGATCCCATTTTTGATTTATAGTACGATTAAAGTTTTAAAGTAAATCTAAAACTCTTCACTAAAAAGATGTTTGTAATTAAGTAATTTTAATAATTATTCGTGTCTTTTTTGAGTGTTATTTATGTTTAACTTTTTATTTGTAGTTATTGTTTATTTTATTAACTTTTTGATTGATTTGTATGTAATTTATTTAACATTTGATTTCTTGGTGTATTTCAATGCTTTTTATTTAAGTAGCTGGTTTGTAGGTGTTTAAAAAATTTAACGTAGCTGTATATGTAGAAAAATAACATAAAATTAGCATATCTCATTTTTTTGTTATTTGTTTGTTAAACAATTTAAAATTAATAAAAACATGAGGAAAGTTGTACTTCATTTCTTCTTTGTTATAGCAGCCCTGCTAATGGTAACTGAAGGGTTTGCGCAAAGTAGAAAGGTTACAGGACTAGTTATTGACGGGGACGGGTTACCCCTGCCTTCAGCTAGTGTAATAATTAAAGGTACCCAAGAAGGTGTAATGACCGACTTTGATGGTAAGTATTCAATAAATGTAAAAGACGACAATACTATATTGGAGTTTAACTTTATTGGAATGGTTACTGTGGAGAAAAAAGTTGGAAAAGCTACTGTTGTTGATGCTCGTTTGGTAGAGGATTCAAACGTTTTGACAGGTATCGACATCGTTACTACTGGATATGAGTCTGTAAGTAAAAGAACATTTACAGGAGCAGTTAGTAGAATTTCTGAAAAAGAATTGAAAGTAGATGGTATGCCTGACGTTAGTAGAATGATCGAAGGTAAAGCTGCTGGGGTAACTGTACAAAACGTATCAGGTACTTTTGGTGCTGCGCCTAAAATCACTGTGCGTGGTTCTTCTTCAATTTTTGGAGATACTAAACCATTATGGGTGATTGATGGAGTTGTACAAGAAGAAATTATTAACGTTTCTTTCGAAGATTTAGCTTCTGGTAACGCATCAACCATGTTGAGTTCTGCTGTTGCTGGTTTAAATGCTAATGATGTTTTAAGTATTGAAATTTTAAAAGATGCTGCTGCTACTTCTATTTATGGAGCTCGTGCTATGAATGGGGTTGTGGTTATTACAACAAAATCAGGTAGAAGATCTACACCAATTACTGTTAGTTATAATTTAGAGAACACATTACGTGAAACTCCAACTTACGGGAATTTTGATATTTTAAACTCTCAGGCTACTATGGGTATCCTTAGAGAGATGGACGAAAAAGGATTGTTGTCAATCCCTACTATTTCTCAAGGTAGATACGGTGGTGTTTATAACTTATGGTTTAAAGAAATTCATGAGTATGATGCTTCATTAAACAATGGTACAGGAGGTTATAGAGAAATGAACACTAATTTAGATAAGTATAATTTCTTACGTCAATATGAATATGCAAATACAGATTGGTTTAAAGAGCTATTCAGACCATCTATTATGCAAAATCACTCGTTAAGTTTTAGTGGTGGTGGAGAAAATGCTACTTATTATGCGTCAATCGGATACATGAAAGATCCAGGATGGACTGTTGCAGATCAAGTACAGCGTATTACTGCTAACTTAAAAACTACTTTCTATTTTAATGATTATGTTAATTTAGGATTATCAACAGTTTTTTCAAGCAGAAAACAAGATGCTCCAGGAAGTTTTGACCGTCAAGATGACCCTGTAGGAGGATCTATTTCTCGTGAATTTGACATTAACCCATTCAATTATTCGCTTAATACTTCTAGAGCATTACGCCCATACGACAATGATGGACATTACGAGTTTTATAGACAAAACTGGGCTCCATTCAATATTTTGAATGAGTTGGATAATAACTATTTGCATTTAGATGTTAAGGATATTAAATTGCAAGCAGATTTAGAAGCAAAGCTTACAAGTAACTTGAAGTTTAATTCAACAGGTTCGTTGCGTTATGTAATTTCTGATCGTAACCACGATATTCTAGAAAACTCAAACGTAGTGGGAGCTTATAGAGCTGATGAAACTGCGGTTGTTAAAGGTCAAAATATTTATTTATACCAAGATCCAGACAATCCTGATGCAGAAAAAGAAGTTGTTTTAGAAAATGGAGGTATTTGGTACAGACATCAAAATAAGATGACTGCTATTAACTGGAGAAACTCATTAACTTATGACAATAGTTTTGGTAAAGAAGATCAACATGAATTAAACGTATTCGTTGGTTCTGAGATTCGTTCTATTGATCGAGATTATAATGGTAATGACAACTACGGGTTGTTGTATGGTAACGGATTGCTTGCAAATCCTAACTATAAGTTGGTGCGTAAATTATATTCTGAAGGTACGTATTTATACAATAGAGGATATGATAAAGAGCGTACTGCTGGTTTCTTCGGAAGAGCAAATTATACGTATGATGGTAAATATACTGTTTCGTTAACAGGACGTTATGACGCGTCTAACCAGCAAGGAGAAAGTGGTGCAATGTGGTTGCCAACTTGGACGGTGTCTGGTAAATGGAATGTATCTCAAGAAGAGTGGATGATGAACCAAAATGTGTTCTCTGATTTAGCTTTTAGAGCTTCTTATGGTTTAACTGCTACTGCAGGACCTGCTTCAAACTCTTCAGCTGTTTTTAGAAATTCAATTACTACATCTAGATTTGACCCAGCAACAAGAGAAGTTGGTATGACAATTGTAGATCTTAAAAATGGTGAATTAACTTGGGAGAAGCAATACGAAACAAATATTGGTGTTGATATGGGCTTAGCTCATGGTAGAATTTTTGTTACAGCAGATGTTTACAAAAGAGATGCTTTTGATTTAATTGACCGTGTAAGAACTTCAGGAATTGGAGGACAAGTTTATAAATGGGGTAATAACGCAGATATGACTACTAAAGGAGTTGAGTTTAGTATTACTACCAGAAACTTTACTAAAGGAGATTTTAAATGGACAACTAATTTAAACGCTTCTTTTTATGATCAAAAAATTAAGAAATTATCTTATGAGCCAAGTGCTTTTGATTTAATTTCTAAACTTGGAGGGAACGTTGTAGGAAACGCACGTAATACTTTGTACTCGTATGAGTTTACAGGATTAAACGCTGAAGGACTACCTACTTTTGTTATGGCTCCAGGAGAAACAGACAACGTAGGTGGTGCAAACTTCCAAGATACACAAAATGTTGTTGCTTATTTGAAAAAAGAAGGTTCTGTAGAGCCTAATAAAACAGTTGGACTAAGCAATACATTGAGTTATAAAAACTGGTCTTTAGACGTTATGGCTGTAGCTTCTTGGGGTAATGTTGTACGTTTAGATCCAAACTTTAGTCACCAATATAATGATACACAGATTTTTACTAAAGCAATGAATAACCGTTGGGAAATTGCAGGTGATGAAAATCTGACAAATGTACCAGTAATTGCTTCAGCAGATATGATTGTTAAGTATGGTAGAAGTTTAGAAAGAGCTTATAATACTTATAATTACTCTGATCAAAGAATTGCTAAAGGTGACTTTATCCGTATTAAAAATATTACTTTAGGGTATGAATTCCCAGAAGAGTTTAAAAAGCAGATACGCGTATCAAGCTTTGGGCTTAAGTTATCAGTTACCAATCCATTCTTATTATATTCTGATAAGAAGTTGAATGGTCAAGACCCTGAATTCTTTAGAGTAGGAGGAGTTGCGATGCCAGTAACAAGACAGTATACAGTAACGTTGAACTTGTCGATTTAATTATTTGAAGTATGAGAAATTTAAAATACATTGCAGGAATAGTTTTAGGAATAGCTTTAACAAGCTGTTCCAGCTACCTGTCTGAAAATCCAGATCAGAGAACTACGATAGATACGCCAGAAAAGATTAAAGAATTATTAGTATATGCTTATCCATCTGCTAATAACTTTTATCCTCTGGAGGCAATGACTGATAACTTTGGAGATTCAAGAAGAACACAAAACAGTGCTTTAGACAACACAGCTTATTACAAATGGGAGGTAGAAACTCAAGAAAGTTGGGATTCTCCGGCTGAATACTGGGCAGCTGCTTATAAAGCTATTGCGCAGGCTAACCAGGCATTAGAGTCTGTTGAAAATGTGCAAATGAGCAAAGAAATGTATGAGGGAATTAAAGGGGAAGCTCTTTTAGCTCGTGCGTATTCTCATTGGATGCTAGCAATGACGTTTTGTGAGGCTTATGATCCTGCTACTGCGAGCAGTACGTTAGGTATTCCTTATGTAGATAAAGTAGAAGAAAAATTATTTGAAACTTACGAAAGAGGAACTTTAGAAGAAGTTTATCAAAGGCTAGAAGAAGATATTGTTGAAGGAGTTAGGTTGGCAAAACCAGGTAGTTTCTTTGGTGCTACTAATTATTCTTTCCATTTTACAAAAGATGCTGGTAGAGCTTTAGCAGCAAGATTCTTCGCTTTTAAAGGAGACTTTGACAAAGTAATGGAATATACAGAGTTTTTAGGAGATCGTCCAGAGAATTTAAGAAACTACGCAAATTACACTGAATTAATGCCTAGCGAACAAGGGCAGCTGTTTGGTAGTCAAAGAGAGAAAGCAAACTTATTGGTTGCTGGTACAAGAAGCATAATTAGCCGTACATATGGTGCAATTAGATTCGGTATTGTAAGAGATATTGCCTTGGCAAGAAGAAGTTCGGCATTCAATCCTTTTAATAAAGAATATGTTTACGATATTTACTGGAGAAATCAGGATGTGTATTTTTATCCAAGATTTTATGAGTATTTTGTATACTCTAACCAAAGTGCGGGTATTGGTCAGCCATATGTAAACGTTTCTTTATTATCTACAGATGAAGCATATTTATTTCGCATTGAAGCCGCTATCATGAAAGACGAATACGATAGGGCTGCAAAAATGATGGGGTATTTTGCTAAGTTTAGAACAACTGGTTTTAATAATACTAATAACGAAAATACAGTAACACAAAATACGATACTTAATAAAGTTAGTAATGCTAATGAATATCAACCTTTCTTTCAAGTAAATGATACTCAAAGAAAAATGTTGAAGTTTGTTGCAGAAATGCGTAGATCTGAATTTTTACAAATGGGTAATAGATGGTATGATATTAAGAGATACAACATCCCAGTTACGCATAGATTTTTAATTGAGGGAACAGAAGAAGTATTAACAGCTAAAGATCCAAGAAAAGCGGTTCAATTACCGCAGTCAGCACTTGGAGCTGGTTTAACGCCTAATCCTAGATAATTATGAAAAAGAATATAAAAAACATAGTAGCTATAGCAGCTTTAGGTTTATTTACTGTAGCTTGTAGTAATGATGATTCATTAAACGAAAAAAGTGTTTTACCAACAGAAGATGACAGACTTTTAAATGAAGTAGATACTTATTTGTTTGAAACATTTACTAAACCTTATAATATTGACGTTCACTATAGATGGGATAGAAATATTTACGGCGATAGCAGAGATAATAGTAGAAACTTATATCCACCGAAATTAGAAAATGTTATACCTGCATTTGAAATGGTAGATCACGTTTGGATTAAGTCTTACACAGAGGTAGCAGGAGAAGCATTCGTAAAAGAATTAAGACCTGTTCAGTTATTAGCTGCTGGTGGATATGCATATAATGACGATGGAACTCGTACATTAGGGTTAGCTTCAGGTGGTGTTCAAGTAACATTATATGAAGTAGATTTATTACAAGATCAAATTGAGTCGGCAAAACAGTTTATTCATACAATTCAACACGAGTATATTCACATTATTAATCAAAAGCAAGAGTTTAATCAACCTGAATTTAGTGCTAGAAACAGAGGGGATTATACTACGCAGTGGATGGAATTGCCATCAAATTTGATGGGTGACCAATTTAGACAAGAAAATGGTGAGAGATGGAATATTGACGCGTATGGTAATATTTTAGGATTCGTAACAGGTTATTCAAGGTCAAATACAATTGAAGATTTTGCAGAAGTTGCTTCTTATTTATTATCAACTACACCAGAAGATTTTCAAGCGATGTTGGATCAAATTCAACGTTATGATAATATGACGCAAGCACAGAGAAACTCTTATGGTTTGAATGAAGATATCTATAAACCAGGAGGAGTTGCTAAGATTAAATATAAAGTAGGTTTAGTTAAAGAGTACTTTGCGAGAGAATTTGATATTGATTTTGACGAATTATGTAGAGTTGCTGTTAGAAATGCGGAGGATTCACCAATGTTAAATGGAAGTTTGAGTGGTAATAGCTTAAGCACTTTTGGTAAAAAAGTACACTCTTCTATAGGTCAAAAAGATAAAGATGTAGTTAGATATTGTCAGCACTATGCTGATGACGCTAAAAAAGTAAAAAGTTTATAGTTATGAGAAGTATTTATAGAAACGTTAATAGTTTTGGTAAGGTACTAGCTTTAGTTGCAATTGGTGGATTAAGTTTAGTTTCTTGTAACAACAAAGACGATAATAATATTTTTGACGAAGATCCTATCGTAAGAGTTGATAAAGCAAAAGCTGAATTGAAAAGACATTTAGTCGAAGAAAGCCCTAACGGATGGTTCATGTCTTTTCGTCCTGATGGAGGAAAGTATACAGGAGAGTTTAACGTTTGGTTTGATTTCAACGAAGACTGGAGTGTAGATATTAAAACGGATTTAGATCGAGGCGATTTAGTTGCAGAGAAAAGCGATTATAATTTCACGATGTTACGTACGTTCGCATTAAGTTTTCCATATGGAAATAAAATTCATGAATTTACAGCGATGGATGCTGCTAATTTAAGAACAGATATTGAGTTTATGTTTAATAATTATTTTGAAAATGGAGATGTTGAAACAGTTGGCTTCATGTCTAATCAAAAAGTAGTTTTTAAACAAGCAACAGCTGAAGAAAAAGCATTTGTTTTTCCAGCTATGTGGCAAGCGTATGATCGTCTTCAAGCAACTACAATCATGGATATCACATATGGAGGTAGAACGCATAGAATGCAGTATACTCCAATTGTGAGCCAAGCAAAAGGATACGAAGGAGTATTCTATAGAATGGCTACAGTTGCACCTCATAATGTGATGGGTAGCGTTTCCGCATCAAATTCAGTAACATTTGCGGCTGATAGAAATGGAGAAATCATTACATTAAAACCAGAATTAGAAATGCCTGATGGCTCACTAGTGAAAGAACTAGTTTGGACAGGTAGTGCTTTTATTGGCTCATCTGATACAGGAACAGGAACAGTTACAATTAGATAGTTAAAAAAGAGTCGCAATGCGACTCTTTTTTTATGCTTTGATTTATTCATAACTTTGAGCTTCGTAAAAAAGATATAATCGAATAGCTACTATTTATGGCGCTTATACAGTCTTTAACCATTGGTAATGGAAAGTTATATATTTGGCATATAACAGAATCGTTAGAGGAACTTACAAAGGATGTTGATTTAACATTTGAAAGTATAAAACGATTAAAAATCATGAAATCGATAGAGCATAAAAAAGCTTTTTTGGCTATAAGGAATATTCTAAATTCCATTGGTTTGACTGACGATGAGTTATTTTATGATAAAAACGGTAAACCTTATTTAAAAAACGAACGTCATATTTCTATATCGCATTCTTTTACCTATGCCGTTATTTATTTAGCTGATTTTAATATAGGTGTTGATATAGAAAAGAAGCAAGAAAAGATAATTCGCTTAGCTTCTAAATTTTGTAACAACCAAGAGTTAGCTTTAAAACCTTTAGATAAAGAAGAACAGTTAAACTATTTTACACAAATTTGGTCGGCAAAAGAAGCTGTTTATAAAATGTGTAATTCAAGAAGCTTGAGTTTTGCTAAACAAATTGCAGTAGATAATGTCGATGGAACTATTACAGTTGAGGGGGAGTCTGAAACGTTTTATTTTGAAACGGTTTTTCTAGAAGATTTTTTAATTGTTTGTTCGTTTATTAATTAGTATTTATCATCTTACTTTTTTGTAAATTGCTAAAAATTATAAGATATGGAAAATAATCAATTTAATCATGTTGTGGCATATGAATCTGATGCTGTAAAAGCACAGTTTTATAAAAAAGTCTATGGTAATTTAGCATTAGGAGTTTTAGTGTTCGTTGTACTAGAAGCTATTTTGCTGAATACTCCTTTTGTTGTACAAGGAATGATCAGTTTGTTAGGAATGGGAAAATTTTCCTGGCTAATCATCTTAGGGTTATTTATTGGCGTTACGTGGTATGCGCAAAAATTGGCGTATAATACGGAAAATACCACTAAACAATATATTGGTTTTATGCTGTATATAATAGCAGAAGCCTTTTTGTTTGTTCCAATACTATTTATAGCCATGAGCATGACAGGCGATACATCGCTAATTACTCAGGCAGGAATACTTACTTTAGCTTTATTCCTTGGATTAACTGGAGTAGTTTTTGGCTCAAATGCCAATTTTTCATTTATGCGTTCAATTCTTACAATAGGATTTTTTCTAGCATTAGGAACTATTGTTGCTGGAATGCTTTTTGGTTTTGAATTAGGTTTATGGTTTTCTCTAGCTATGGTAGCTTTGGCATCAGGATCGATTCTATATTCAACATGGCAAATTAAAAATGAATATGCAGCTAATCAGTATATACCAGCAGCGTTAAGCTTGTTTGCGTCATTAATGTTGTTGTTCTGGTATATTTTAAGAATTTTAATGAATAGAAGTAATTAGTTAGATAAATAAGTTGTAAAAGCCATACATTATTATATGTATGGCTTTTTTTATAGTTATAGGTATGATAGATTTTTTTATTGGTTCTTATATAGAGACAAGTTGGACAAATATTATATTGGAAATTATTGTATTTATTTTCGGAATATTAAGCGTATGGTATGCTGGTAAAGAAAATATTTTAGTTTATCCAACAGGATTAATTGCTACTGTAATCACGGTTTATTTATTGTATTTAGCAGGTTATTTAGGCGATATGATTTTAAATGGCTATTACTCTATAATGAGTATTTATGGATGGTATAAATGGTCTCAAATTACCGAAAATAATAAACCAATAGAAATTAGTAGAACTAACACAAAAGAAAAATTTTTTGGTGTTATTATTTTTATAGTTACTTTAATTGTTATTTATCTTGTATATAAGTGGGTAGGTAATGAGATTCTTGTAGAAAATTATATTGATGTAATTACTTCTGGTATTTTCTTTACCGGAATGTATTTTATGGCATTAAAGAAGATAGAAAATTGGACGCTTTGGATTATTGGTGATTTAGTTTCAATTCCTCTTTATGCTTACAGAGGTTTAGGTATTTTAGCTTTGCAGTTTGCAATTTTTACAATTATGGCAATTATGGCTTACCGTTCGTGGTATAAAATTCTAGAGGAACAAAAGAAAAATAATGAATAAAGAAATTTTACGACAAGAAATAACTTTCAAAGCAGTTAGAAGTGGAGGCGCTGGAGGTCAGCATGTAAATAAAGTTTCTTCAAAAGTTGTGTTGTTTTGGAATATTACACAAACGTTGGCTTTATCAGATTTTGAAAAAGAACGAATCATTGCTAAAATGCAAAACAGACTTTCAAAAGACGGCACATTAATTATTAATGCTGATGAATCACGCAGTCAAATAAAGAATAAAGAAATTGCCATAAATCGTTTTTTTAACCTATTAGAAGAAGCATTACAGATTGATAAAGTAAGAGTAAAAACAAAAATTCCAAGATCGATATTGAGGAAAAATAAAGAAGCAAAACAAAAGCTATCTCAAAAAAAAGCTTTGCGTAAACCACCATTATAGTTTTAACAACAAGAATTTTGTTTCTGTTAAATACCTAGCTATATTTGCGCTGAAAATCTCAAAGGGGTGCCTTTTCAGGCTGAGATCATACCCATAGAACCTGGGCGGGTAATGCTGCCAAGGGAAATAAAAACTTATTCAAAGTTGTGGTAAATAGTAATTATTAATAAAAATAATTGCCCCTTTTATTTGTGAAATTTATTTTACGAATGAAAAAATTAAATTTTCATCCATTATTGATATGGGGAGTTTGTGTAGGTACATCATTATCAGCTGTTGCACAAGAAAATGTAATGCAAGATTCTATTCAAAGAACAGCATTAAATGAAATCGTTTTATCTGCTGTTCGAGTAGATAGTAAATCACCAATCGCTTTTGAAAATCTGACTAAAAAAGAAATTGCTAAACGTAATTTAGGTCAAGATATTCCCGTACTGATGTCAAACATGACATCTGTCGTAACAACAACCGATGCCGGAAACGGAATAGGTTACACCAGTTTTAGAGTGCGTGGTTCGGATGCTACTCGTGTAAACGTAACTTTAAACGGAGTACCTTATAACGATAGTGAGTCACAAGGATCTTTTTGGGTAAATATGCCCGATTTTGCTTCTTCAGTACAAAATTTGCAATTGCAACGAGGTGTTGGTACCTCTACTAATGGGGCTGCAGCTTTTGGCGCGAGTTTAAATTTAAAAACTGATGACTATTCGGAGAAGGCAAATGCTGAGATTGCGAATTCTTTTGGTA
This sequence comes from uncultured Flavobacterium sp., assembly GCA_947626185.1. Classification (GTDB taxonomy): domain Bacteria; phylum Bacteroidota; class Bacteroidia; order Flavobacteriales; family Flavobacteriaceae; genus Flavobacterium. Next base: position 18,371 of record CANQRD010000004.1, on the reverse strand, counting down.
GTTATAACACAAGAAAATCAACCTTAAAATTTAGTACAGGACTAATTAATGATAAGTTTGAAATATCAGGTAGGTTATCAGATATTCATTCAGATGGATATATTGATCGCGCTTTTTCTGATTTAAGTTCTTATTTTCTGCAGGGTATTTATCTTGGAAACACAACTTTAATCAAAGCATTGATGTTTGGTGGGAATCAAAAAACGTATCAGGCGTGGAATGGGGTAGATCAATCAGAAATCGATAAATATGGTCGAAGATATAATCCAGCAGGAAAATATACTGATGATAATGGCGCAACTAAATTCTATAAAAACGAAACTGATAATTATAAACAAGATCATTACCAATTGCATTGGAGTGAAAAATGGTCAAATGAATGGAGCTCAAATGTATCATTGCATTATACAAAAGGTTTTGGTTTTTATGAAAACTATAAGCGAAATCAAAAAGTAAAAGAATATGGTTTAGCACCCGTTATTGTTGACAGTATAGAAATTAATCGTACAGACTTAATTCGCCGTAAGTTCTTAGATAATCATTTTTACGGAGCTGTATTCAATGTAAATTATACAGATGACCAATTAAACGTAATTTTTGGTGGAGCAGCTAATAAATATGAAGGCGATCATTACGGTGATATTTTGTGGACTAAACAACCAATAAAACATAATTACGAACAAGAATATTACAGAGATCATTCTGTAAAAACTGACGTTAATTTCTTTACTAAAGCTACTTGGCAATTAACAGATAAGTTAAGCTTATTTGGTGATGTGCAATACAGAAGAGTTACCTATGAAGCAAATGCAATAGAAAGTGGGCTAATTGATGAAAAGTTTAATTTCTTGAATCCTAAAGCGGGTATTACTTATCAGTTTAACGAAGAAAATCAACTCTATTTTTCTTATGCAAAAGCACATAAAGAACCGAATCGTACAGATTATAAAGAGCGCAAATTAGACAGAATGCCTAAACCAGAGAAATTAGACGATTTTGAGTTGGGTTGGAGATTTAAAAATAACACCGCTACAATAAATGTTAACGCCTTTTATATGAAGTATAAAGATCAATTAGTACTTACTGGGCAACTAAATGATGTTGGAGCATCTATTAGAGAAAATATTAAAGATAGTTACCGTTTAGGTATTGAGATTGATGCTAACGTAAAAGTGATAGAAAAATTTCATTGGAGTCCAAGTATTACAATAAGTTCAAATAAAAATAAAAACTTATCGTATTTCTGGAATGGTGAAATGCAATATTTTGGAACAAAATCAATTGCTTTTTCACCAGATTTTATTGCTTCAAATGCATTTACTTATTTGCCAATTGATGGAATGAGTATTTCGTTGTTAACAAAATTTGTAGGAGAACAATATATGTCAAACATCGAAGCAGAAAACTCTAAATTAGCATCTTATTTTGTCAATGATTTGAATATAAACTATGAGTTTCCGGTGAATAAATGGTTTAAAAGTATTGGTTTTTCTTTGTTAGCCAATAATATTTTTAATGTAAAATATATTTCAAACGGATATTACTGGTCAGATTTTGACGGTACCTCAATGATTGATGGTGCAGGATATTATCCGCAAGCTGGATTTAATATTTTGGGAGGAGTAACATTAAAGTTTTAAATAAAAAAGGAGGTTTAATTAAACCTCCTTTTTTATTTTAATATTGTACGTAAATTGTATTTCCTTTTCTTGTAACAGGATAGGGCTTCATTTGATATAAAGCACCTTCTGTCATAGAAGTTCCAGTAATTAAACTGTATTTTAATGGCTCGGAATGAATACTGCAGTGACAAGTAATATAAATGCTGTTTATACCATCTCTAATCATTTCAGAACAGCTTTGTATTTGATGATTAGGGCAGGCAATATCAAATGCTACATAATAATTGCCTGCGTTAAAAATTACTACACCACCACTAGGTAGTGCACCACCTCTATTTTTTATAATTACTGATTCATTCGGAAATTCTAATTTACTATATTCAGGTAAGTTTAGATCTATGCTAATATATACAGGATTGTTAGGTAAATATGGATTACTATACTTTATACTGTCTTTAGAACAACCTAAAAAAAGAACGGATAATAAGAAAATTAACAGATTTTTTTTCATGGCATATTTTATTTGTAAAAACAAATTTATTAATTAACTTTGACAAGTATCGTTATACAACCAAAATAATTATTTTTTAATATATAGTAAGTTATAGACTAAAGAATCCCTAATTATGGGATTTTTTCTATTTTATATAAACCAGTTAGTTATGAGTAAAATTTCGTATTATACTGCTGAAGGGCTTAAAAAGCTTAAGGATGAGTTAGAGCAGTTAAAAAGTGTAGAGCGTCCAAAAGCATCACAAGCAATTGCTGATGCAAGGGATAAGGGAGATTTGTCGGAGAATGCGGAGTATGATGCAGCTAAAGAAGCACAAGGGTTGCTGGAACTTAAAATTGCAAAAATGGAAGAAGTAGTATCTAACGCAAGAATCATTGATGAATCTCAACTTGATGATTCAAAAGTATTGGTATTATCAACAGTAAAAATTAAAAATCAGACCAATGGAATGATCTTAACATATACTTTAGTTGCAGAAAGTGAGGCTGATTTAAAAGCGGGAAAAATTTCTGTAACATCCCCAATTGGTAAAGGTTTGTTAGGCAAAAAAGTTGGAGAAATTGCAGAAATAAAAGTTCCTAATGGACAAATGAATTTCGAAGTATTAGAGATTTCTAGATAATTATCAAAAACAGCAAGATTATGAGTTCAATTTTTACCAAAATAATCAACGGAGAACTTCCTGCGTATAAAATAGCAGAGAATGATAAGTTCTTAGCTTTTTTAGATATTAATCCAAATGCAAAAGGACACACGCTTTGTATTCCAAAAGAAGAGATTAATAAAATTTTTGATATGGAGGAAGAGCATTATCTTGAGTTGATGAAGTTTTCTCGAAATATAGCAAAAGCATTAGAACAAGCTGTTCCTTGCAAAAGAATTGGTATGTCTGTTGTTGGTTTAGAAGTGCCACATGTACACGTACATTTAATACCATTACAAGAAATGGATGATATTCGTTTTACCAAAAAAGAAACTTTAAATCCGGCTGAGTTTGAGGCTTTAGTTGCTGAAGTGCAAAAGTATTTATAAAAGACAAAAAAGAAAAGGTTGACTAATTTAGTGCAACCTTTTCTTTTTTGTAGGTAATTATAAAAGTGGTTCCTTTCCCTATTTCTGAGTGTAAAACTTTTATTTTTCCGTTTTGATATTGTTCTACAATTCGTTTTGAAAGTGATAAGCCTAATCCCCAGCCTCTTTGTTTTGATGTATAACCTGGTTCAAATATTTTTTCGAATTTTTTTCTTGGAATTCCAGCACCAGAATCAGTAATAAAAATATTTACAAACTGATCGGTTTCTTTTATCAATACATCTATTCTCCCTTTGCCTTTCATAGCATCAATTCCATTTTTAATCAAGTTTTCTATCGTCCAACTATGAAGTTCTGGGTTTATAAAAACAAATATTTTATGATTGGGAGCCAAGAAATTAAACAGTATTTGTTTGGAAGATTTTTGTTCAAAATAATCATAAATTTTTTTTGTTTCAGCAACAATGTCATATTGTAAAAGTTGGGGTTGCGAACCAATTTTAGAAAATCGATCGGCAATGATTTGCAATCGTTTAATATCTTTTTCAATACCATCAATTGTTTGTGGATCGGTATTGTCTAGCTTCATAATTTCTACCCAACCTAAAAGAGAAGAAAGAGGTGTACCGATTTGATGTGCTGTTTCTTTTGCCATTCCGGTCCATAACTTGTTTTGAGTAGCAATTCGATGACTTCGATAAAAAATAATAATTAATAGAGTGAAGAATACAAAGATTAAAACTAATGCCATTGGGTAATACTTTAGCTTTAGTAATAATGAAGAGTTTCCGTAGTATAAATACTGCTTTTCTTTACCAACAGTTACTTCAATAGGGGGGTTTTGTGATTTTAATCTTTCCAAAAAAACTAGTGATTCTGCCTTGTTTTTTACTATTTCATGTGGTACGTTGATCATTGTCAAAATACTGTCTTGTTCATTGGTTTGAATAATAGGAATAGTGGTGTTATTTGTCAAAATTAGTAAAGGTAATTCTAAATCAGTATCCACCAATTTTGCATTATTAATTGTATTTGAAGCAGCTGCCCAAACTTCAACCTTAATTCGTTCTTCTTCTTTATAAATTTGAAAGAAAGAATAAGTATTCCACAAAATAGCAATTATGGCTATAAATGCAGTAGCAATTAAAATCCAGCGTATATATTCTCTATTTATTTTCAAAACTAATAGTCTATTATTTTAAAGGTAAAGAAATTAGTTATATTTTACTAATAACCTTTTTTGTTACATCATCAACCTTACTAGAACGATAAAATGCTTGTTAGATTGTATAAATAAATGTAAAATATATGACAGAATATGATAAAAATTTTGTTTGAAGTAACTCTGTTTTTTTGTTGTTCATATCGCTTTTAGTATCTTTACTTTCTATAAAAATTGTATACCAAAAAATGAAAACAATCAATCCAAAAGATATTTCAACAGCCGAATTACAAGGCTATCTTCAAGGCTCTGTAGGACCAAGACCAATAGCATTAGCAAGCACGATTGATGCAGATGGAAACCCCAATTTATCGCCATTTAGTTTCTTCAATTTATTTAGTGCAAATCCACCAATATTGGTTTTTTCTCCTTCTAGACGAGTAAGAGATAATACTTGTAAACACACACTTTTTAATGTACAGGCAACAAGACAAGTGGTTATTAATGTTGTTAATTACGATATGGTACAACAGACTTCTCTTTCAAGTACAGAATATAAAGACGGCGTTAATGAGTTTGTAAAAGCAGGTTTTACAATGATTCCTTCAGAAGAAGTAACCCCATTTAGAGTAAAGGAAAGTCCAGTGCAATTTGAATGTATGGTGCAAGAAATTATAGGTTTAGGAGAAGAAGGGGGAGCAGGAAATTTAGTCATATGCGAAGTAGTGAAAATGCATATTGACGAAAGTGTATTGAATGCCAATGGAGGAATTGATCAGCATAAAATAGATCTAGTATCTCGCATGGGAGGCAATTGGTATAGTCGTGCAAATATGGGAATGTTTGAAGTAGAAAAACCTTTAACTACTTTAGGTTTAGGAGTAGATGCAATTCCGCAAGAAGCAATAGAAAGCGGAGTTTTTTCTGGAAACGATTTGGGAGTTTTAGGAAACGTAGAACAATTACCAACAATGGAAGAAGTTGAAGCTTTTATTTTAGCAAATGACGAGTTGAAAGAAATCATTGCAGCGAACAACAACGAAAAGAAATTCTTAAAAGCCAAAAAGTATTTAGAAGAAAATAATGTACCTTTGGCTTGGAAAACGATATTAGCAAATTTAAACAATCTGTAATAAGAATAACATGGAAGTAATAGGAAGAATTAAGGTGATTGGGCAGCCACAAAATATCAGTTCAAGCTTTAGAAAAAGAGAACTTGTGGTTACTACAGAAGAGCAATACCCTCAAGATTTGTTAATCGAGTTTACACAAGATAGAGTAAATTTATTAGATACATATCAAATTGGTGAGCCTGTAAAAGTTTCTATCAACTTAAGAGGTAGAGAATGGGTTTCTCCACAAGGAGAAGTAAGGTATTTTAACACAATTCAAGGATGGAGAATTGAAAAAAATATGCCTTCTCAAATGGATCCAATGCAAAACCAATATGCTCAACAACCTGGCATGGGGCAACAAATGCCTAATCAGTATGGTCAAGCAGCTCCTCAACAAGGTGGATTCAATCAAACAAATCAGTATGCGCAACAACAGCAAAATACACAATTTCCTCCAGCACCTTCTTTTAACGAAGAAGATCACGACGATTTACCATTTTAAAACAAATATGCCCTGATAAAAGTAATTATCAGGGTTTTTTATACTACATGATTACTGTTTTAGATTCTCAAAAACCTTATTTTCCTCCTGTTACTGCAGCGCATTCTTCAGGAATATTAGCAATAGGTGGAGCAATAACAACCGATTGGATAAAGTTAGCTTATAAAAGTGGTGTTTTTCCTTGGTTTGATGAAGATAGCCCAATTACTTGGTGGGCTCCAGATCCTCGCATGGTTGTATTTCCTCAAACATACAAACCATCAAAAAGTATGAGAAATATCTTGAATAAAAATGAATTTACAATTACTTATAATACTTCTTTTTATCAGGTAATAGAAAATTGTCAAAAGAGTAAAAGAAAAGGACAAGATGGTACTTGGATTACTGATGATATATTAACGGTTTATTCTGAACTGCATCAAATGGGGATGGCAAAATCAGTAGAAGTTTGGCAAAAAAATGCACTTGTAGGAGGTTTGTATGGAATAGATTTAGGCAATATGTTTTGCGGGGAAAGTATGTTTTCGAAAGTGTCTAATGCAAGTAAAGTTGCTTTTTGTTGGCTGATAGAAAAGTTGAAAAACGAAAATTATCAATTACTCGATTGTCAGGTTTATAATCCACATTTAAAACTTTTGGGAGCAATCGAAATTTCCCGAGAAGTTTATATGGCTTATTTACAAAATGGAAATAATAAAAACGATTAAAGAGTTAAAATTTTAACTCTTTAATCGTCCAATGTAGTGTATCAATCAATAGTAATTTATTGTGTAATGGATTGAGGTTTACTATTACTTTTATAGTTTCTTGCGCCATCATTGTACCAATAATTCCAGGAAATGTTCCAAGAACTCCTAATAAGCCACAATTTGGGACATCTTTTTTATCTGGCACTTCTGGAAAAATATTTCGTAGATTCTTTGACCCATTGTGATTGAATACTGCCAATTGTCCTTGAAAACCCAAAATAGTTCCGTAGATAAGTGTTTTATTATACTTAGAGCAATAATCATTTACTAAATATCTTGTAGCAAAGTTGTCGCTTCCGTCAACAATAAAATCAAAGGAAGAGAAGATTCTATCAATATTTTCTTCGGTTACTTTTTCATTAAATCCAATTACAGAAATATGTGGATTTATGGTAATTATTCGCTCCAAAGCAACAACAGTTTTAGGTTTTCCAATATCATTTTCTGTAAATAATATTTGTCGGTGCAAGTTGTGTATTTCTACATAATCAAAATCAACAACACCAAGATTTCCAATGCCAGAAGCCGCTAAATAAGTCAGAATAGGCGATCCTAATCCTCCAGCACCAATTACCAAAACTTTGGCTTCTTTCAATTTTAATTGTCCATCTGTGCCAATTTCAGATAAATTCATCGGTCGGCTATATCTTAAAAAATCATTTACATTGAGCATCTATTCTATTGCTTTAAGGTTGGTGTAAGTTTTGTCCCAATCTTTCCAAACAGGTTCATACCCTTTTGATTGTATCAATTCGAAAATTGTAGCCGTATCTCTATTGTCGCAAATTTCAAATTGAGCTAAAGAATCTTCATCCACGCTATAGCCACCAGGATTTGTTTTTGATCCTGCGCTCATTGAAGTGATGCCTAAACCAATAATGTTGTTTCTAAATAACTCACTTTCTCTGGTTGATAATGAAAGTTCTACGTCTTCATTCCAAATTCTATAAGTACAAATAAGTTGTAATAAATCGGCATCTTGCATAATGAAATTTGGTTCAACATTTCCTTCCGCTGGTCGTAAACGAGGAAATGATACAGAATATTTCGTTTTCCAATACTTTTTCTGCAAATAATCAATGTGTAAGGCTGTAAAAAAACTATCCACTCGCCAGTCTTCCAATCCTAATAAAACGCCTAAACCTATTTTGTGAATTCCTGCTTGCCCAATTCTATCAGGAGTTTCTAATCGATATAAGAAATTTGATTTTTTACCTTTAGGGTGGTAGGTTTTATAAACTTTTTGATTATAGGTTTCTTGATAAACTAATACAGCATAAACACCAAGTTGAGCCAATACATCATATTCTGATTTTTCTAACGGCTGCACTTCTATAGAAATTGTAGAAAAATGCTGTTTGATTTGTTGAATAGATTGTTTAAAATACTTCAGATTTACCGTGTGATTTGCTTCACCTGTAACTAATAAAATATGATCATAACCTTGTGATTTTAATAAGTCAATTTCTTGTTTTATCTCTATAGAATTTAAGGTTTTTCTAGGAATTTTATTATCTAAACTAAATCCACAGTATGTACAAATGTTGTTGCATTTATTACTTAAATACATTGGCGTATAAAGCTGAATGGTTTTGCCAAATCGCTTGTGGGTAAGTTGTTGGCTCATTTGTGCCATTTGCTCCAGAAATGGTTGTGCCGCGGGAGAAATTAAATGGATAAAATCCTTTAGATCTTTTTTAGTTTTAGCTAAACTTCTATACACATCTTCAGTGGTGGTTTCATCAATTTGTTGCTTGATATTGTTCCAATCATGTGTTTTATATATGTCGTAAAAAGTCATAATTATAGGTAAAGAAAAGATGTAAGTGGACTCGATGCATTTGCATGATTTTGAATTGCGCCAAGTTTGGCTTCATATGCCATTCTTCCAGCTTCTACTGCTTGCTGAAATGCTTTTGCCATTTGTACAGGATTTCCTGCTACTGCAATTGCCGTATTTACCAACACAGCGTCGGCACCAATTTCCATGGCTTTTGCTGCATCAGAAGGTGCACCAATTCCTGCATCGACGATAACAGGTACATTGCTGTTTTCGATAATTATTTCTAAAAAGTCAATTGTTTTTAAACCCTTATTGGTTCCAATTGGAGAGCCAAGTGGCATTACAGCTGTTGTGCCTACTTCTTCTAATCGTTTGCAAAGTATAGGGTCTGCGTGTATATAAGGCAATATAAAAAAACCTTGCTTGGCTAATTCTTCCGTAGCAATTAGTGTTTCTATCGGATCGGGTAATAAATATTTGGGATCGGGATGAATTTCTAATTTTACCCAATTAGTTTCTAAGGCTTCTCTAGCTAATTGTGCAGCTAAAATTGCTTCTTTTGCACTTCTTGCTCCTGATGTATTGGGTAATAAATTTAAATGAGGATGATTTAAGTGTGCTAAAAGTTGATCGTTTTCATTATGTATATCAATCCGTTTTAGGGCAACAGTTATAAACTCTGTTTTACTAGCTAAGGTAGCTTCTTCCATTAATTGAACGGAGCCATATTTTCCTGATCCTAAAAATAAACGAGATTGAAAGGTTTTATCGCCTAATTGTAATGGTTTCATAAAAAGTGTTGTTTAATGTGTTGTAAGATTTGTTGAGGTTGTTCAGCATGATATAACAAGCTAGAGATGGCAATCCCATCTACTTGAACTTGTTTTAAAAGTGGTAAATCGGCGAGAGTTATTCCGCCAATAGCGACGATTGGAATAGTATTGCCTTGTGATTTAACTAATCGTATAATTGCTTTATAACCTTCAATTCCTAAAGTTGGACTTAGTTTTTGTTTAGTAGTTGTAAATCTCAATGGACCTAAGCCTATATAATCGCAGTTTTCTGCAATGCGTTGCGCTACATCAGCAATAGTATTGGCTGTGCCACCAATTATTTTGTTGGGCAATAATTCCTTTGCATCGCTAATTGCCATGTCTTGTAATCCAAGGTGTACGCCATTTGCATCAACTTTTTGAACTAGTTCTGGATGATCATTAATAATTAATGTGGCTTTATAGCCGTCACAAAGCTGTTTTACTTTTTCTGCGGTATTGTACAAAAGTATTTGATCTGCATTTTTAAATCGATATTGAATCCATTCTATGCCTGCACCTAATACGGATTCTATATGATATAATTGCTCTTTTTGTGTAGTACCTTGACTTATATATTGTATGTTTTTAAACATGATAGGATAGGAGGGTTTTATTCGATAATAATATTTTATCTATGTATTGTTTTGATTTTTTAATAGCTTCAATTAATGAATCACCATGAGCAAAATTGCTTGCAATAGCCGAGGATAATATGCAACCAGTACCATGTTTGGTTGATGAAACTATTTGTTGTGGTACAAAAACTGTTTCGTGTTGTTGCTGAAATAAATAGTCAATCGCAAGGTTAGCTGGATGATGCCCACCTTTGAGTAATACAGCACAATAATCACTTAAGTATTTTGCCTTTTCTATTGGTGTTATTTCAAATTCTATGAGTTTATCTATTTCTATATAATTTGGAGTAATCAAATCAATTTGCTTTGCAAGCATGATCAGTTGCTTATGATGAATAGATGTTTTAAAATCAAACGCAGTAGTAGAACTCAAAACGGGATCCCATACAATAAAAACATTCGGAACATATTGTTTTACAATACTGACATATTCTAAAATATCTTCAATAGATTGAACTACTCCTATTTTAACCGCTTTAGGTTTGTATTCTTTTAAAAGCAGATAAAGTTGCTCTTTTATAAGTGTTTTCTTTTGCCAATCTATTTTTGTAAAAGTACTTTCTGTTTGAATGGTATTAGCTGTCAGAATTCCCATTCCGTAAACTCCATTGTTTTCAAAGGTTTTAATATCGGCAAATAGCCCTGCTCCAGCACATGGGTCAAATCCAGCTATTGAAAAAGCAATTGGTCTTTCTTGTGGCATAAATCAAATATTTTTAAAGGATTTTCACGAAGCCATAATCCCCCGTATAAAGCAAAATCATCAAAATTCATCTGGTGTATTTGTTCAATATTATTCTCAGTAACTCCACCCAAAGCAACTTTTTTTACCATTGGATTTTTCCAGTTTTGTAGTTCTGTTTTCCAATCAATGGTTGGATGATAGTTTTTTTTGGAAATACTACTAAAAACCGGACTCAAGAAAATGCGTCTATGATATGTTGATAACTTATCAAATTCGGTACGGTTATGAACACTTGTTGATAAATAGAGGGTTTTTCGAGATTGGTTATTAACAAATGAACAGTTATGTGTTGATAAGTGCCAATATTTAGCTTTTATACTGTTGATAAGTTGTAGATATTGTTTAAAAACTTTTTCATTACTGTTAATAATTGTCTTTGGAATGTGAATAACTAGCCTATCTAGGTGTTGATAACTGATCTTTTCTGTCCAAAATAATAGTTCATCAAATGACAAATGTGGCTTTCTTACATGCAAAAGAGGTAAGCCTCGTTGCAACATTTCGTTGATGAGGCTTATTTCTTCTTTAAAGTTATTTTCTGGAGTGAGAACAACCATCTATAAATAAATTTCTTTTCCAGTTTGAATAAATGCTTCCGACATTTCCTTCATTCCTTCTTCTGCAGAATCACGTATTTCTTGCGAAATTTTCATGGAACAAAATTTTGGTCCACACATAGAACAGAAGTGAGCTACCTTTGCAGCATCTGCGGGTAAGGTTTCATCATGAAATTCTCTTGCTGTATCAGGATCTAATGAAAGATTAAACTGATCTTCCCATCTAAATTCAAAACGTGCTTTACTCAAGGCGTTGTCTCTATACTGAGCTCCAGGATGTCCTTTTGCTAAATCAGCAGCATGAGCAGCTAATTTGTAGGTAATTACTCCGTCTTTCACATCTTTTTTGTTGGGTAAACCAAGATGTTCTTTCGGTGTTACATAGCACAACATTGCGGTGCCATACCAACCAATCATTGCAGCACCAATGGCAGAAGTTATATGATCGTAGCCAGGAGCAATGTCTGTTGTTAAAGGTCCAAGCGTATAAAAAGGAGCCTCTCCACAATCTTTCAATTGTTTTTCCATGTTTTCCTTAATTAAATGCATTGGCACATGTCCAGGACCTTCAATCATTACTTGTACATCGTGTTTCCATGCAATTTTAGTTAGTTCGCCCAAAGTTTCCAATTCCGCAAATTGTGCAGCATCATTAGCATCAGCTATCGAGCCAGGTCGAAGTCCATCTCCTAAAGAAAAAGCAATATCATAGCGTTTCATGATTTCGCAGATTTCTTCAAAATGAGTGTATAAAAAGTTTTCTTTATGATGAAATAAACACCATTTTGCCATAATAGATCCGCCTCGCGATACAATACCTGTAACTCTGTTGGCCGTGAGGTGAATATAACGCAACAATACTCCTGCGTGAATTGTAAAATATGAAACACCTTGCTCTGCTTGTTCAATTAGAGTATCTCTGAAAATTTCCCAAGTAAGATTTTCGGCCACACCTTTTACTTTTTCTAAGGCTTGATAAATTGGCACAGTTCCAATTGGCACTGGAGAATTTCGTATAATCCATTCGCGTGTTTCGTGGATGTTTTTTCCTGTAGATAAATCCATTATTGTATCGGCTCCCCAACGGCAAGCCCAAACGGCTTTTTCTACTTCTTCTTCAATGGTTGAGGTAACGGCGCTATTACCAATATTTGCATTTATTTTTACTAAAAAGTTTCGACCAATAATCATGGGTTCGCTTTCAGGATGATTGATGTTATTTGGAATAATAGCACGGCCAGCAGCAATTTCATCACGAACAAATTCGGGTGTAATAAAGTTTTTTGGCGTATTTGCTCCAAAACTATTACCTGCATGTTGTTGTTTTAACGCGTCAGAAACATTGTCTAATTGTTCTATTCTTTGATTTTCTCTTATGGCTACGTATTCCATTTCTGGAGTAATTATTCCCTTTTTAGCATAGTAAAGTTGTGTTACATTTTGTCCCTCTTTCGCTACTTTTGGTTTGTGAATAAATTCAAATCGAAGATGATCTAAAGAAGTATCTTCAGCTCTTTTTTGTCCATAAACAGAAGTTAAGTTTTCTAATATTTTTACGTCATTTCGATCTATAATCCATTGTTCTCTAATTCGCGGCAAACCTTGTTTTATATTTATTTCAATTTGCTCATCAGTATAAGCTCCAGAAGTATCATAAACGGTTACTGATTGATTTTTTTCTATTTTTCCGTTGCTTAGTTTAGTATCGTGCAAGCTTATTTCTCGCATGGCAACTTTAATAGGAAATAATTTTCCGTTGATGTAGATTTTTTTAGAATTAGGAAAAGGAGATTGTGAAATTTTTTCGTGTTGTTCCATGTTGTTTTTTTTTAGTCTATAAAATAAAATTTGAATGGAATCAGCCGCCTTGTGTGGCAGTAATAATTAGAATTTCATCTGTTTCTTGCAATAGATAGTTTTCCCAATCTGATTTGGGTATAACAGATGAGTTTACTGCAACAGCAATACCTTTTTGTTTGTTTGGACAGTATAAATTAAGCATAGTTTGAATGCTAATTTCATTTAGTTCAAATTCTAATTTTTGATTGTTGATTTGTAATTCCATTCCTTGTTTTTTTAGATATAACTTTAGGAATGGCTACACGTAGGTACAGGATGTACCAAAATGAAGTCATCTTACTTTTTCCTACGCTAGTATGAACTAGATCAGGTTCAAAGGGTAAAATCTCAGCCTACTCTATGTAGACACCCCTAAAGTTGAAAGCAAATATAGGCATTATTTCATGGGATACAAGTTTTGTTTGTTTTAAGTTGAATGTTGTATCTTGTTTTACAAATTGAGGATATGAAAAAATCAGAAGCTAAATTCATTGAGAATTGGAAAAAGAAAATAGAAATGGGACGATTGAGATATGGCTTTTTGGAAGGTAGTATTTTTGGATTACTTGTTGGGATATTCACCATGTTATTATCCTTGCTTTTTGACGAGTTTACTATTGTTCTTAGGATGCAACTGGTATATGATTTGATAATTTGGATGTTAGGAGGGATATTGGGTTATTTAACTGTTATGTGGGAAGTTAATATGTATTATTATAAACACTTTTTAAAAAAGAATGGGCTAGAGAATTGATGATGCGAATATTTTCGTAAAAATATCTTATTTGGTTAATTTTGGTTAAAAATACTACTTTTACAATTGGATAAATAAAAAATAATAAAGTATTAGACTGTTTTTTGGCTTTTTATTTTTTATTTGTCAACTTTTTTAATAGCTGTGACTCAGATTCAAACTCTTTTACGAAAGAAGTAAGAATGGTATTAAAAAACAAGAGTTTTATAGTGATAACGTAGTCTTAGTTTTTTATATGAAAAAATATTGTATTGTCCTAGTTGTGGGAATTTTAGGTCTATTTTCTTGTTGTAAATCGGATGATGTCATGAGTAAGGATGAATATGGATTGAGAGCACTTTTAAACCATGAATGGGAATCGATAAGAAGCAGCACATGGAGTTTTTTGAGTTAGTAAAATTAGAATATCCAATTACTGCAAAAAAAAATAGATAGCCTATTTGAGTTGAAGACATTGACTATAAAATATGTTTATGAAAAAATATCGTTAGGGATGAATAAAAAAGGAGGTTTTTATACTTTTAGTGAAAAGCTTTATCCTCCTAATTATGAATTTCAACCTGGTAGTGTCATTTACTTCTGTTCAACACAAGAAAAAAATCGATTTTCAGGAAAATTCAATGAAGTTCCGGTTTCTGGAGAACCCTTTGCCTATGAAGGAGAGATGCACATTCGCAAAATAGATGAAAAAACGATGAAGGTATTGATTGTAAAACATCAGGTAGATGATAATCGAAGATTTATGGATTATGATTTGTATGTCTTAAATAAGAAAGGTGCTTGGAAGGAAGAAACATCAGTAAAAAGTCTTTTAGAGCACTTTAATGTAGATGCGCAATCTATAGAATTCATAGGATGAGAACATTTTGAAAGGGATGTTACTCAAGGGGGATGTCAATAATAATTAGAAAAAATAAATGGTGCATAAATTAAAAGTTGCTTTATTATTCGTTATTCTACCATTTTTAGGTGGGTATAATGCCGAAAATTATGGAGATTCATTATCTTCTAACGAGAGAAAAATTAGGAATATTTTCAATAATGAATGGGAAGTAGTTAGAGAAGGTAATTTTTCTTTTGGTAATGATCTGTATGATAAGTTTTCGTATGCTATTTCTAAAAAAACAGAAGAATTTTTTTAAAATACGAATATTTGCCGTAAATAATGATATATCAAAAACTATAATCGGCATAAATAAAAAAGTCAGGATTTATCCTGACTTTTTTATTTTATGTTAATTAGCAGTTGTGCTAGTTTCTTTCTTCGAAGCAATTTTATCTACAATAACAGCAATAGCTCCATCTCCCATTACATTACAAGCAGTTCCAAAACTATCCATGGCTATATAAAGAGCTATCATTAAAGTTTGTTGCTCTAGGCTAAAGCCAAGTATTGAATTTAAAACCCCTAATGCGGCCATAATAGCACCTCCAGGAACACCTGGTGCTGCTACCATTGTAATCCCCAACATTACAATAAAACCAATCATTTGCAATGGATCAATAGTTTCTCCTTGAATAAGCATTAAAGCAACTGCACAAGCAACAATTTTTAAGGTGCTTCCTGCTAAATGAATGGTTGCGCATAAAGGAATAGTAAAACCAGCAATTTTTGAACTAACGTTATTTTTTAAAGTGGCTTCTAAAGTTACAGGTATGGTTGCCGCTGATGATTGCGTACCCAAAGCAGTAAAATAGGCAGGCAACATATTTTTTATTAATAATAATGGATTTTTTTTAGTTACTGCTCCCGCTATTATATACTGTGTTAATAAAAGTAGAAGATGTAAAATAAAGATTACACCAATTATTTTTACAAACGTTTGCAATACAATTACAACTTGTCCGCTATATGTCATATTTAAAAATACGCCAAAAATAAAAAGCGGTAAAAATGGAATTAAAGCCTTTTTTATTGTCATCATTATTGCTTCCTGAAAGTCGTTAAAAAGACCTTTTAAATAAGTCAATTTGGCTCTTGAAATACATATTCCAATAATAAATGATAGTACAAGAGCACTCATTACATGTAGTAAAGGTGGAATGTCGATAGAAAAATAAGGAAGAATAGTATTGTTAGTTGTTTCAGATAAATTAATGGTTTGCCCTTCTAATAAAGCAGGAAATAAATTAATTGATACTAAATAGGTTCCAAAACCTGAAGCTAGAGTAGAACTGTAGGCGATGACGGTTGTAATAAGTAAAAGTTTACCAGCTTCCTTACCTATATTTCCTATGGCAGGAATAATTAAGCCAACAATGATTAACGGAACTAGAAAGCCTAAAAAGTTGCCAAAAATAGCATTAAAAGTGAGAAAAATTCTGCCAATTGGTAGTGGGAGTTTATCGCCTAAAATGCTTCCCAATATTATGGCGATTACAATTTGTAGTAGTAAGTTGTTTTTTATTAATTTCATGTTTTTCTCATTTACCCGTTAAAAGTACTAAAATAAATAAGAAAAGCCTTGGATGATTAATTCCAAGGCTTGTATTGTAACTTAAAAGATAATTAATTATCCTAAAGCTGCTCTTTTGAATCCAGTGATTTCAACACCTAATCCTTTTACATAATCACCAACTTTTTTAGACTCATCTTTAATAAAGTTTTGGTCTAATAAAGCTTTCTCTTGATCTAAAGTAGTGTTGTCACTGATGAAACGTTGAATTTTACCTGGTAAAATTCTATCCCAAATATTTTCTGGTTTACCTTCAGCTTTTAATTCAGCTTTAGCATCTTCTTCTGCTTGTTTTAAAACTTCTTCAGTTAATTGAGCATAAGAAATATATTGAGGAACATTTTTCAATGTTTTTCCTAAACGTACTAATTCTTCGTTTTCTTTAACGATAACTGCAATACGAGCATCAGTTTCTTTAGCAATGAAGTCTGCGTCAAAATCTTTGTAAGATAAAGTTTCAGCACCCATTGATGCAACTTGCATAGAAACGTCTTTAGCAATTTCTTCAGCTTTAGCAACAGCTTCAGATAAAGCAGTGATAGCAGCAATTTTGTTTCCGTGAACATAAGAACCAATGAAAGCTCCTTCTAAAATTTCGAAAGAACCGATCTCGATTTTCTCACCGATAACTCCAGTTTGCTCAACTAATTTTTCAGCAACTGTCATTTCTGCGTTGAAAGGAGAAGCTAAGAATTCTTCTTTAGTATTAAAGTTTATTGCTTTTTCAGCCATCTCTCTAGCTAAAGCTTGGAATCCTTCGTTTTTACCTACGAAGTCAGTCTCACAGTTTAATGTAATAACAACACCTCTAGTTTTGTCAGCATTAACTAAAGCTACAGCAGCACCTTCGCTTGACTCACGGTCAGAACGGTTAGCAGCAACTTTTTGTCCTTTTTTACGTAAAATTTCAATTGCTTTATCGAAATCTCCTTCAGCCTCAACTAAAGCTTTTTTACAGTCCATCATTCCGGCACCTGTTTGTTGTCTTAGTTTGTTTACATCTGCAGCAGTAATATTTGCCATTTTAAAAAAAGTATTAATAAGTTAATAAAAAAAGTCGTTATTGACAGTTGAATACAAAGGTAAACATCCATCAGCATAACGACTTTATGATATTGTTAAAAAAATTATGCTTTAGCCTCAGTAGCTGCTTCTACTTTAGTAGTAGTAGCTTCTTCTTTATCAGACTTTCTTTCTGCATTACCTTCGATAATAGCAGCAGTAACTAAAGATAAAATTTTATCGATTGATTTAGAAGCATCATCGTTTGCTGGTATTACGTAATCAACCTGACGTGGGTCAGAGTTAGTATCTACCATAGCGAAGATCGGAATGTTTAATTTTTGTGCTTCTTTAATCGCAATGTGTTCAGCTTTAATATCTACAACAAATAGAGCTGCTGGTAGACGAGTCATGTCAGCAATAGAACCTAAGTTTTTCTCTAATTTTGCACGAAGACGCTCAACTTGTAAACGCTCTTTCTTAGAAAGCGTCATAAATGTACCGTCTTTTTTCATTCTATCGATTGAAGCCATTTTTTTAACAGCTTTACGAATAGTAACGAAGTTTGTTAACATACCGCCTGGCCATCTTTCAGTGATGTAAGGCATGTTAGCCGCAGCTGCTTTCTCAGCTACGATGTCTTTTGCTTGCTTTTTAGTTGCAACGAAAAGAACTTTTCTTCCAGATGCAGCAATTTTTTTCAAAGCTTCATTAGCTTCTTCAATTTTAGCTGCAGTTTTATATAGGTTGATAATGTGAATTCCATTACGCTCCATATAGATATAAGGAGCCATATTTGGATCCCATTTTCTAGTCATGTGTCCGAAATGAACACCTGCTTCTAGTAAATCTTTTACTTCTACTTTGTTTGCCATTTTTTAATAGTTTACGTTCTGTTACTTTAGCAATGATTAGAGTAGCGACGATTCGGTCTCAACCATTTAGATGCTAAACTACTTTTTGCAAAAAATGCAAGTTTGCAACAAAAACCTAGATTTTTTAATAATAAATTAATATTAACGTTTAGAGAATTGGAATCTCTTACGAGCTTTCTTCTGACCGAATTTCTTACGCTCAACCATACGTGGG
>CANQRD010000003.1 GCA_947626185.1 uncultured Flavobacterium sp. | reverse complement strand
TAGTTTTTTATAACGAACAAAGAATAATTTCTTTATATATTCCAGATGGTAAAATTAGTGAGAATATAAATTATAAATCTATTGGTCTTACGGAGTTTAAGAAAATTTTAAAAAGACTAGAGGTGCATTCTTTAATAGAAAATATTAAATTAAAACCAAAGATATACTTTGCTATTATTCTGGTAGATGATATTTTTTTTAGTTATGTATCTTAATATAAAAAAGAGTAATATTAAAATGTTTAATCATTCTTTGGATAGTTTCAAATTAGATGAATAGTTACACTTATAAAGGTATAAGACAAGCGATCTAAATTGTTTCTTATGATTTATATAGGTATTAGTTTAATAATGATAATAATAGGTTTAATAGGTATATTTAAAAGTAAAATGCCAAAAATTACAGCAAGTTCAGGATTTGCTGCTGAATTACTTTTTTATATGACTTTCTATATCTTAGTCATCTTTGGTTTTCTATTTTTAATAATAGAAACAAGGAGACATTTTTAATATTCAAGTCCATTACATAGAACAATGTTGTAGAACATCTTTTTTATCTGTTTTTCAATCGTTGAATTAAACCTCGTTCATTAAATCCGATGAATAAAATGAATAATACCATGAATAATATACCAATAAAATAGTTTTCTCTAAAGTGATAAAAATACACATAAGATAATAACATAGATATTCCCATATATAATCCAATATCTTTTTTGTCGTACGGAATAGGATAATATTTTTGCCCTAATAAATACGAAATAACCATCATAGATGCATAAGCAACTAAAGTAGCAATTGCAGAGCCCATATAGCCCATTATAGGAATTAGTAGATAATTGAATAGCAATGTAATTATGGCACCAAAAATTGAAATATAAGCTCCCGTCATTGTTTTATCTCTTAGTTTATACCAAACCGATAAATTGGTATAAATACCCATGCAAAAATTGGCCAATATAATTAGTGGTACAATGTTCATAGCATCCCAATAAGATGGATTACGTACAAACATTACCTTTAAAACATCCGCAAAAACAATAACTCCAAGCATAATAAAACTACCACATAATACAAAATATCTAGTTACTGTAGCGTATTTGGTTGGTGCGTCAGCGTGTTTGGCATAGTTGAAGAAAAATGGTTCTATACCTAAAGTGTATGCCTGTCTAAATAAAACCATAAAAAGTCCTAATTTGTAACAAGCAGAATATTTTCCTACTTCAGACAAGGCGATATTACTTGGTAATAAGCGCTCTAAGAGTATTTTGTCAAACCCTTCATTTATTGCAAATGCCAGTCCTCCAATCATAATTGGAACACCATAATTAGCCATTTGTTTACCTAAATCTTTATTGAATTTCCATTGTATGCGAAAGTAATGTGGAATGAAAATCAGAAATGTGGCTAAACTTGCAATTAGGTTGGCAATAAATAAGTATTCTACCTGAAAGTTTTGAATGTAGAAATAATCAATAAAGCTATCGGGATATTTTGTATGTAATAATGGTAAAAAGTATAAAAATAAGAAAGTA
Source organism: uncultured Flavobacterium sp. (assembly GCA_947626185.1). GTDB lineage: Bacteria > Bacteroidota > Bacteroidia > Flavobacteriales > Flavobacteriaceae > Flavobacterium. The sequence goes on along the minus strand of CANQRD010000003.1, from coordinate 61,008 downwards.
AGAAAAGTATTAATTAACACGTTTCCTATTCTTATAGCGCTATACATCATGGGACGCTGGTCGGCTCTTAATTGCGCGAAAGGAATTGCTACCAATGCATCTAGTACTAATATACCAATGACATAGTTAATAATGCTGTTAGGTATGTTTAAAAGGTTGGCCCAAAAGCTACCACTTCCGCTACCGATAATTAAGAATATAAGTGAGGTAAAAAATAAAAAAATAGTAGTGTTGTTGATAACCTCTTTTTTATTCTCACTTTTATTGTAAAAACGAAAAAATGAAGTTTCCATTCCAAATGTCAAAATAACATTCATAAACATCATAATGGAAAAAACAACGCTGTATTGTCCATAAGACGAATTTGACATAAAAGAGGTGTGAAAAGGAACTAATAAGAACCCAATTACACGAGGTATAACAGCAGCTAAGCCATATATTGCTGTTTGCTGAAAAATTTTTTTATAAACACTCACAGTATAGAATCTAAGCTACAATTATTAGTTAGTAAAAGCAGTTGGTGCTAAGTTTATCTTTAAAAATGGAATTACTTTTTCTTTAGGTAACTCAATCTTTATTGGTCCGTTAAAAATCATATTTTCATCTAAAGCGTTGTACAAAAATTCTACAGTATCTTCGTAGAAAAATATACTTTCCGGATAATTTAATTCACTTTTGTTTTTCCAAACATCAATTTTACCTTTTAGCTGAAAAGCAAATAACTTTTGTAGTTCGGTCCAATTACTAATTAAGTCGCTTATTGAATACAAGTCGCCTGTTTTGGGATTGAAGTTTAATGATTTTTCATTTTCAAAACCATACGCGCCACCAGCAAAGGTATAATACTCTATGTCAATCGATAACAAATCTTCGTTAAAAAATGTGATATTTCCATTTACTTTAGCCTTCCATCCGAGTGTTTCATCGGGATATTTGTTGATGAATTCGTTGTAGTAGTTGATGTAGTTTTTGCTTAACTCTTCATAAGACTGGCTTGCGGCAGTAATGTCATCAACCTCTACAATATTGTCAACTTCGCTTAAAATTTGGTTGTTAATTTTTTCTGCAATTGGGTCTTTTTCGTTTGTAGCAAACGGAATACTCAATTCTATGCTAGTGCAGTCGTCGTCTTTGCAATCAATAGGTGTTTTATCTTCAATTTCTAATTGAACAAAATTCAATGGTTCTTTGGTTTTTTCTTTACAGCCAATCAGCAAAACGAATAATAGGGCGAATGGAAGAATCTTTTTCATATTTTTTTTTCAGCTTTATTACAAAAATAAGGATAAATGTCTGATAAAAGTTTTGAGAAGTGAAATTGATGAGTTCAAAATTATTGTTTTGTTGTATTAATAAAATTGACTTTACTTGCGAAGTGCGAAAAAAATAAATCAATTGCGTATCTAAATAGTATATTTGTTTGTAAATAAACGACAGAATGAAGCAATTAATATATTTGATGATTTTTATTTGCTTTGGAGCAAAGGCTCAAGTAAATGATCACTGGAATAGTTACTTTTCCTATACAGAGTTGGTAGCTATGGCAAATGGAAAAGAAGTTGTTTTTGGCGCAACGTCTTCTGCACTTATTCGGTATAATCTCAATAACCAAACAATTCAAGTATATAATTCAATAAGCGGATTAAAAGCTACACAAATAACTGCTTTATATTTTAGCGAGGTACACCAAAAAGTAATCATCGGAAATATTGACGGAAGCATTTTGATTTTTGATTTAAAAAACGATAGAATTCGAACGCTTTCTGATATTAAAAATAAGCCTTCATTACAATTTTTTGAAAAACGAATTAATCGTTTTTTAGAAGTTAAAAGTCAATTATATATTGCAACTAATTATGGTATTAGTATGTTGAATTTGAATAATGATACTTTTGGCGATACTTTTTTTATTGGTAATAATGGCAACAATGTTGTGGTAAGCGATTTGTTGGCCGAAAGTATCAGTTTATTGGCAATTACAGATGAAGGAATTAAGGAAATAACGTGGAATAACCCTAATAAAGTTGATTATCGTCAATGGAGAAATAAACATCATGGAACTAATTGGAAAAACGGACTTGTTGTAAATAATTCAGTTTATTTAAGTAAACAAAATGGTAATCAACTATTTGTGTTAGCAGAAGAAAATTCGGTAAGCGAAGTGGTAACAACACATTCGCCAATTGTAGCTTTGCGTAATGATGAAAATAACAATTTATTAGTAGTAACAGCTACTGATGTACAAGTTCTAAGAGGGGATAATCAATTGCAAGTTGTTATTCAAAACAATGCACTTTTAGATGCTGTACAGTTAAAAGGTAATTATTACTTCATAAGTAGTTCAAACGGGTTTTTCGAACAAAACCAAAATGGAACAGAATTACTTTCGCCTAGTGGACCAGAATCAAATCGTGTTTTTTCGTTGTTGCCTACAAAAGAGGGAATATGGTTTGTAAGTGGAGGATATGACAAAACAACCTATAATCCGTATATTCCTTTTCTGGCGAGTTATGGTTTAAGTTATTTCAATAAGAAAAAAGGGTGGGAATACTTATCTAATCGCAATTTAAAAGGAGCAAAAGCACTAACATATGCAGCATTAAATCCAAAAAACAATAACGAATTATTTGTAGGTTCTTATCATTCGGGTTTATTGAAAATTAATCTCAACCAAAACAATATTACCCAAAGCGATGTAACATTATATAACCAAACAAATACGGGCAATAACGGATTGGAAAATCTGGAAATTCAATCAGGTTCCACCCTTCCAGATGATTATGTAACTGTTCGTGTAAATGGAGTAGTTTTTGATAAACAAGCAAAATTGTGGGTAACGAATAACTTTGTAAAAAACGCTTTGAAATCTAGAGATAGTAATAATCAATGGCAGTCGTATCCGTCAACATTAAGTATGCTCGATTATAAGCGAGGCAACTATGGTAGATTAGTTATTGATAAAAATGGTACAAAGTGGATTCCTTCTTTAGAAGATGGGCTAACCGCATTTAATGAAACACGAAGTAATAAAATAGCGACTTTCTCTGCTGATATGGGAAATTTGCCCACCAATAATGTTAGTGCTTTAGCGATAGATAAAGCAAATAATTTGTGGATTGGAACTAATAAAGGGCTGAGAATAATTCAAAATGTTGATCGATTTTTACAACCAGCTACAATTATTCCAACCAATATAATTATTGAAGAAAATGGTATTGCAGAAGAGTTGTTTTATCAACAATATATTACTGCTATTACCGTAGATGGTGCTAATAAAAAATGGGTAGCTCTTGCAGATGCAGGTGTTTTTTTGGTGTCGGCAACTGGTAGAGAAGTACTTCGTCATTTTACTACAGAAAATTCACCTTTGCCTAATAATACAATTAACGATATTGCAACTGATCCCATATCTGGGGAGGTTTTTTTTGCAACCGATTATGGTGTTGTATCTCTTTTAAGTGATACTTCTGAAGGGCAGGAATCGAATAAGGGGTTTTATGCGTATCCAAATCCAGTCCGTCCAGAGTATGCTGGAGAAGTGCGCATTGTCGGATTGATGGATCAATCAGTTGTAAAAATTACCGATATTGAGGGTAACTTAATGTATGAAACCACGAGCAATGGCGGTATAATTACTTGGGATACCCATGCGTTGAATGGAAGAAAAGTAAGTTCAGGAGTTTATTTAATTTTAGTTTCTTCTTTAGAAAAATCCGATACACAAGTAAAAAAATTAATGATTATTCGCTAATGATTATTCAAACCAAAGCTATTGTATTAAGTACTCTTAAATTCCAAGACAAAAGTTTAGTAGTCAAATGTTTAACAAAAGAAGTAGGGGTGCAAACTTTTTTTGTACGCAATGCTTTTTCTAAAGGAAAAAGTAGTGCTAAAATAGCCTATTTTCAACCTTTAATGTTACTCGATATTTCTTTTACATTTAAAGATAAAGGTGGAATGGAATATTTTAAAGATATTAAAGTAGATAAAGTTTACCACAGTATTTATTACGATTTTGTAAAAAATAGTATTGCCATTTTTATCGGTGAATTTTTGGGTATGATTGTTACCGAACAGCAAAAGGATGAAACTTTTTATGAATTTATTGAAGCAGCTCTTCTTTGGTTTGATTTACAAGATGAGGTAGCTAATTTTCACTTATTGCTATTAATGGAACTCACAAAATATTTAGGAACTTATCCAGATATTACAACCTTAGATAAAACTTATTTTGATTGGCAAGAGGGAGAATTCACCAATATATCGTCAGCAAGCTGCTTTGATGCCGAAGGAAGTTATTTGTTAAAACGATTAGTGAGATTGACATTTGAATCTGATCAAAAAGTTTTTTCGGCAAGAGATCGAAAACTGTTGTTGGATCAGCTTATAAGGTATTATGAAGCGCATAGTAGCGTTTTTCACAAGCCAAAATCATTAGAAATTTTGAAAGAAGTTTTTCGATAACTTGCAATAAAAAGAAAAGAATTGAACTGAAAAATTAAATGTCAAAAAGCGGAAAATAGTTCGTTTTTGTAGCTTTTAGAAAAAATTATTTAGGCGATAATTGGATGAAAATGTTTAAATTCGCCAATTGATAAAAATATTTATAATTATAACACGATGAGCACTAATTTTAAAGAATATAAAGGTCTTGATTTGCCTGGGACAGCATCAGAGATGCTTGATTTTTGGAAAGAAGAATCAATATTCGAAAAAAGTATTAGCACAAGGGATGATAACAAACCGTTTGTGTTTTTTGAAGGTCCACCTTCAGCTAATGGAAAACCAGGGATTCACCACGTAATGGCTCGTGCAATTAAGGATATTTTTTGTCGTTATAAAACTCAAAAAGGATATCAAGTAAAACGTAAAGCCGGATGGGATACGCATGGTTTACCTGTAGAGCTTGGTACTGAAAAAGAATTAGGAATTACTAAAGAAGATATAGGAACAAAAATCTCAGTTGAAGAATACAATCAAGCTTGTAAGCGCACAGTTATGCGTTATACTGACTTGTGGAATGACTTAACTGAAAAAATGGGTTATTGGGTAGATATGGAAAATCCATACATCACTTATAAACCAAAATATATGGAATCTGTTTGGTGGTTGTTAAAACAAACTTACGATAAAAACTTATTGTACAAAGGGTACACCATTCAGCCGTATTCACCAAAAGCAGGAACTGGATTGTCTTCTCACGAAGTAAATCAGCCTGGTTCATATCGCGATGTTACAGATACTACTATTGTAGCTCAGTTTAAAACTATTGAAAGTTCATTACCTGAGTTTTTACAAGGTTTTGGACCAATTGATATTTTAGCATGGACAACAACGCCTTGGACACTGCCATCAAATACAGCTTTAACAGTAGGACCAAAAATTGATTATGTTTTAGTAAAAACATTCAATCAATATACATTTGAACCAATTACGGTTATCTTAGGAAAAGCGCTAGTAGGAAAACAATTTGCTGGTAAGTTCTTTGCAGTTGAAAATGAAACTGAATTAGCTAACTTCAATGAAGGAGATAAGAAAATTCCTTATTTCATTATTAAAGATTTTAAAGGAGCTGATTTAGTAGGTATCCGTTACGAGCAATTGTTACCTTATACATTGCCATATCAAAATCCAGAAAACGCATTCCGTGTAATTGCTGGTGATTTCGTTACAACAGAAGATGGAACTGGTATTGTGCATACAGCGCCAACTTTTGGGGCAGATGATGCTAAAGTGGCTAAAGAAGCAAAACCAGAAGTACCTGCTATGTTGATTTTAGATGCAGACGGAAATGCTGTGCCTTTAGTTGATTTACAAGGTCGTTTTGTAAAAGAAATGGGCGAAGAGTTTGGTGGTAAGTACGTGAAAAACGAATATTATGATGAAGGTCAAGCACCTGAACGTTCGGTAGATGTAGAAATTGCCATCAAGTTAAAAGAAGAAAATAAAGCCTTTAAGGTTGAAAAATACGTGCACAGTTATCCACATTGTTGGAGAACAAATAAACCAATTTTATACTATCCATTAGATTCTTGGTTCATTAAAATTACAGAGGTAAAAGACCGTATGTTTGAACTCAATGAAGAAATTAACTGGAAACCAAAAGCAACAGGAGAGGGGCGTTTTGGAAATTGGTTGAAAAATGCAAATGATTGGAACTTATCTCGTTCTCGCTATTGGGGTATTCCATTGCCAATTTGGAGAACAGAAGATAAGAGCGAAGAAATTATCATCGGTTCGGTTGAACAAATGGTCGGCGAAATCGATAAGTCAATTCAGGCAGGTATTCAGAAGGAAAATCCATATACAGGATTTGTTGTTGGAGATATGTCTGAAGAAAATTACGATTTGATTGATTTACACAAAAATGTTGTAGATAAAATTGTGTTAGTTTCTCCTTCAGGAAAACCAATGTATAGAGAAAGTGACTTAATTGATGTTTGGTTCGATTCTGGAGCAATGCCTTATGCACAATGGCATTATCCATTCGAAAATAAAGAGTTAATTGATGATAATATTGCCTACCCTGCAGATTTTATTGCTGAAGGAGTAGACCAAACAAGAGGTTGGTTTTATACATTGCATGCAATAGCAACATTAGTTTTTGATACAAAAGCATATAAAAATGTTGTTTCTAATGGATTGGTATTGGATAAAAATGGATTAAAAATGTCTAAAAGTTTAGGTAATACCGTAGATCCATTTGATACATTGGCAGAACATGGACCAGATGCAACACGTTGGTACATGATTTCAAATGCAAATCCTTGGGATAACTTAAAATTTGACTTAGACGGAATAACTGAAGTAAGAAGAAAGTTCTTCGGAACATTATATAACACCTATTCTTTCTTTGCTTTATATGCAAATATTGATGGGTTTAAATATCAGGAGGCTGAGGTTCCATTAAAAGATAGACCAGAAATTGATCGTTGGATTCTATCAGAACTTCATACCTTAATTAAGAAAGTTGACGAGTTTTATGCAGAATATGAGCCTACAAAGGCAGCTAGAGCAATTACAGAATTTGTAACAGAAAACTTAAGTAACTGGTATGTTCGTTTATGTAGAAGAAGATTCTGGAAAGGTGAATATGCACAAGATAAAATTGCAGCTTACCAAACGTTATATACTTGTTTGATAACCATTTCGAAATTAGGTGCGCCAATTGCTCCATTCTTTATGGATAAACTTTACAGAGACTTAACTTTAGCTACATCAAGTGAAAAATTCGAATCTGTACATTTGGCTAATTTCCCAGTGTATGATGAATCATTTATTGATGCTGCGTTAGAAAGTAGAATGCATAAAGCACAAATTATTTCTTCTTTAGTATTATCACTACGTAAGAAAGAAATGATAAAAGTACGTCAACCTTTACAACGCGTAATGATTCCTATTTTGGATGAAAGTCAGCGTTTAGAAATCGAAGCAGTAGCAGATCTGATTATGGCTGAGGTGAATGTAAAGGAAATAGAGCTATTAGATGACGCTTCTGGAGTGTTGGTAAAACAAATTAAGCCTAATTTTAAAACATTAGGACCACGCTTTGGAAAAGATATGGGATTGATTGCTAAGGCAATACAGAGTTTTACTCAAGAAGATATCGCATTGATTGAGAAAAAAGGTGAGATTAATGTAAATTTAACAGAAAAAAGTGTTATATTGACCTTGGTTGATGTGGAAATTACTTCTCAAGACATCGAAGGATGGTTAGTTGCTAATGATAACGGAATTACAGTTGCATTAGACATCACATTGACAGATGAATTGAAAAAAGAAGGAATTGCGAGAGAATTAGTTAATCGTATACAGAATATTAGAAAAGATTGTGGTTTTGAAGTAACCGATCAAGTAAAGGTTATTATTCAAGATTTAATGGAAATTAAAGAGGCTGTTTTAGCAAACGAAGAATATATAAAAACGGAAACATTAGCTCATACATTAGAATTCGTAGATGTATTATCTGACGGAGTAGATGTAGAGTTTGATGAGCTAAAAACACGAATGTTAATTTTAAAATAATTAAAATTATGAATCAGACAGGTGAATTAGTACGTTATTCGGACAGTGAATTAGCAGAGTTTAGAGAGTTGATTAATTTGAAAATTGAGAAAGCACAAGCAGATTTAGAGTTGATTAAAAGTGCTTATATGAATGATTTAAATAATGGTACAGACGATACCTCACCAACATTTAAGGCATTCGAAGAAGGTAGTGAAACTATGTCTAAAGAAGCAAACTCTCAATTAGCTATTCGCCAAGAAAAATTTATTAGAGATTTAAAAAATGCTCTGATAAGAATTGAGAATAAAACATATGGTATATGTAAAGTAACAGGTAAGTTAATTAATAAAGAAAGGTTAAAACTTGTACCTCATGCAACAATGAGTATTGAAGCAAAAAATTTACAACGATAAATAATCTTAAAACGCCCATTTTAATTAAATGGGCGTTTTTTTTATCTATTAAAATAAATTACATTTGCCTAGTAAACACGGTAAAAATGTCATTAAAAAAGGCTTATCTTTTAATAGTTATATTGTTAATAATTGATCAATGGTCGAAAATTTATATCAAAACTCATTTCTTGTTAGGTGAAGAGGTTTTTGTATTTGATTGGTTTAGAATTCATTTTATAGAAAATGAAGGAATGGCTTGGGGAGTAACTCTTCCAGGAGATTATGGAAAACTGGCGTTAACATTATTTAGAATTGTGGCTGTTTTCGGAATTGCTTGGTGGTTAAATGATGCTGTTAAAAAGAAATTATCTAACTATTTAATAGTAGCTATATCGTTGATTTTTGCCGGTGCCGTTGGTAATATCATCGATTCTGTTTTCTATGGTGTTATTTTTAATGATAGCACCTATCAAGTAGCTACTCTTTTCTCAGATAAACCTTATGGCACCTTGTTTCACGGTAAAGTGGTAGATATGCTTTATTTTCCGATTTGGAGAGGAGTTTTACCAGAATGGATTCCTATTTGGGGCGGTAATTACTTTACCTTTTTTAATGCTATATTTAATTTTGCCGATACGGTTATTTCTATAGGAGTTGGTATTTTAATTGTTTGGAATAAAAGAATATTCAAGAATTAGCCAAATTAAATTTGGATGATTGGTAATATTGTGTTTAAATGAAATTTTTCTACGAAAGATTTATTTATCTTCACAGATAAAAATCGAAGTATGAAAATATTAGATGAAATTATCCATCCGGGTGAGTGTAAAACAGTACATTTAGAAATAGCGCGTCTACATACAGCTACTAAACTAAAAATACCTGTAATTGTTGCTAGGGCAAAAGAAGAAGGACCAACTATTATGTTATCGGCAGGTTTGCACGGTGATGAGTTAAATGGAGTGGATATTGTTCGTCAAATTGTTCACAAAGAAATAAATATTCCAAAAAAAGGAACGATTATCTGTGTTCCTGTTATTAATATTTTTGGGTTCATTAACCAAACGCGCGAGTTTCCTGACGGACGTGATCTTAATAGAGTTTTTCCTGGAAGTAAAACAGGCTCTTTAGCTGGTAGATTTGCTTATTATATTTTAGAATATATTATTCCGCACGTTGATTTCGTTATTGATTTCCACGCAGGTGGACAAAGTCGTTTCAATGTACCTCAATTGCGCATTGCCGAAGACGATAAAGAATTACTTCAACCTTTGGCTGAAATTTTTCATGCACCATTTTTATTGTATTCGTCTCAAATTGCAGGCTCTTTTAGAAACGCTTGTGCCAAACGTGGCGTTAAAATGTTGCTGTTTGAAGGAGGTAAATCACTAGATATTAATCCACAAGTTTCAAAAATGGGGGTAGAGGGAACTAAGCGGGTTTTAGAACACTTTGGTATGCTTAGAGATGAGTTTACTACAGAAGATCGAGTGGATAAAATGGAAGTGATTGAACAATCTATCTGGGTAAGAGCAAAAATTTCTGGATTAATGCACGACCAAGTTGCAGTTGGTTCTTTTGTAAGAAAAGGAGAGCCATTAGCGTATATTTCCGATCCATATGGAAAAGAAAATGTTGCGGTAAAAGCACCAAATAGCGGATTTGTTATTAATGTAAACGAAGCTCCAATTGTTTATCAAGGTGACGCGATTTTTCATCTATCTAAAAAGCTAGCACATGGATAAAAGAAGTTTAAGATTAAAATATAAAGATTTACGAGAAAAATTGTCAGATGACGAAATAGATAATTTAAGTTTAGATATTGCTAATCAAGCATTAAAATTGCCCATTTGGCAAAAGATAAATTATCACTTATTTTTATCTATCGTCAATAAAAAAGAGTTAGACACAACATATTTACTTCAAATATTGGCAGGAAAGGATAAAAATGTAATCCTTTCTAAGTCGGATTTTTTAACTAATTCAATGATTAATTATTTATTAACTGATAATACTGTGTTAAGAGTCAATTCGTACGGTATTCCAGAGCCAGAAGGAGGATTTGTAGTAGCCGATGATCAGATTGATGTAGTATTTGTTCCTCTATTAGCTTTTGATGTAAATGGCAATAGAGTAGGGTACGGAAAGGGTTTTTACGATAAGTTTTTAAGCCAATGCAAAAAAGATGTTGTAAAAGTTGGACTTAGTTTTTTTGAAGCAGAAGAAAATATATTAGGTATATTAGATACTGATATTCGATTAGATTACTGCGTTACTCCCAATAAAATATATGAATTTAATAAATTCAAGAAGTAAGATTATAAAATGCAAATAAACGAAGATTTAGCCTTACAGATACAAACGTTGCCCAATCAGCCAGGTGTTTATCAATACTTTGATAAAGACGAGAAGATATTGTATGTAGGTAAAGCCAAAAACTTGAAGAAAAGAGTTAGCTCTTATTTTAATAAAGTACATGACAATGCCAAAACAAATGTTTTAGTAAGAAAAATTGTAACCATAAAACATATTGTGGTACCTACAGAAACCGATGCGTTGCTGTTAGAAAACAATTTGATAAAGCAATTGCAACCACGCTATAATGTTTTACTAAAAGATGATAAATCTTATCCTTGGATTTGTATTAAAAAAGAACAATTTCCTCGCGTATTTTCTACCAGAAGAATGGTAAAAGATGGATCTGAATATTTTGGACCTTATACCAGTACAAAAACAGTAGTCACCTTACTAGAATTAATCAAAGAGCTATATGCCACTCGTACTTGCAGTTTAGATTTGTCTTTGGCAAATATTCGAAGCGAAAAGTTTAAAGTGTGCTTAGAATATCATATCAATAATTGTGGTGGTCCTTGTGAAGGGCACGAAACTGTAGAGAATTATAATCAAAAGATTGCCGAAATTAGAGATATTTTGAAAGGTAATTTCAAAGAAAGTCTAAAAGGATTTAAAACACATATGCTTGATTTAGCAAAAGAAATGCGTTTTGAAGAAGCTCAACAAGTAAAAGAAAAAATAGAACTTTTAGAAAACTATCAGGCAAAATCTACAGTTGTAAATCCAAAAGTGGGTCATGTAGATGTTTATACCATTATTTCTGACGAGTCTACTGCTTATGTCAACTTTTTACAAGTTTCATATGGAGCAATTATTCGCTCACATAACCTAGAGTTAAAAAAGAAACTAGAAGAAACCGATCAAGAACTATTAGAATTAGCAATTGTTGAAATCAGACATCGTTTTGAGCTAATTACTAAAGAAATTTTAGTTCCTTTTGCTGTAGATTTAGGAGACGATATAAAAGTTACGGTACCAAAACTTGGCGATAAGAAAGCGTTGTTAGATTTGTCTGAGCGAAATGCAAAATTTTATCGAATGGATCAATTAAAGCAAATCAAAATTGTTGATCCTGAAAGGCATTCCAATCGAATCATGCAACAAATGATGAAAGATCTTCGATTGCCAAAAGAGCCAAGATATATTGAATGTTTTGATAATTCAAATATTTCAGGAACAAATCCAGTTTCGGCTTGTGTAGTATTTAGAGATGGAAAACCAAGTAAAAAAGATTATCGTCATTTTAATGTAAAAACAGTTGAAGGACCGAATGACTTTGCTACAATGGAAGAAATCGTTTTTAGAAGATACAAACGATTGTTGGAGGAAGAGCAACCTTTGCCAGATTTAATTGTAATTGACGGAGGAAAAGGACAATTGAGTGTTGCGCTGAAAAGTTTAGAAAATTTAGGATTGAGAGGTAAAATTCCGATTATAAGTTTGGCAGAGCGATTGGAAGAGATTTTTTATCCTGGTGATAGTTATCCAATGTATTTAGATAAACGATCAGAAACTATGAAGGTAATTATTCATTTGCGTGATGAAGCACATCGATTTGGATTAACATTTCATCGAAATCAACGTAGTAAAAATGCGATAACAAGTAAATTGGATGATATACCGGGTATTGGTGATAAGACAAAAGTGAAATTGATTAATCATTTTAAATCGATTAAACGAATTTTAGAAGCGCCAGAGGAAGAAATTGAAAATGTAATTGGAAAAGCAAAGACGAAGGTGTTGTTAGATCATTTGAAGTAAAATTAAATTGTTATGAATAAGTTATTTGTGCTAATAGCGACTGTTCTTGTTGCGTTTGTAGGATTTGGGCAAACAAAAGATAGACCCAAAGTTGGACTTGTGCTAAGCGGAGGCGGTGCAAAAGGCTTGGCGCATATTGGCGTGTTAAAGGTTTTAGAAGAGCAAGGTGTACAGATAGATTATATAACAGGCACAAGTATGGGAGCTATTATTGGAGGATTATATGCGTCAGGCTATACTGCTTCAGAGTTAGATTCTGTTTTTAGTAAAATTGATTCGAATGCTTTAATTAGTGATTATATTCCACGTATTTCAAAATCGTTTTATGAAAAAAAAAATGATGAGATTTATGCTTTAACACTTCCTTTTCAACATTTCAAAATCGGTTTACCTCAAGCACTTTCAAGAGGAATGTATAATTATAACCTAATGAATAAATTATTAGCACATGTTCGTCATGTTCGCGATTTTAAAGATTTAAACATTCCTTTTTTATGCATAGCAACTGATATTGAAACAGGAGAAGCTGTATTGTTAGATAATGGTTATTTACCTCAAGTTATTTTAGCAAGTGGAGCATTTCCGTCTCTTTTTGCTCCTGTTTATATTGATGATAAATATTTAATTGATGGAGGTATAGTAAATAATTATCCAATTAGAGAATTAAAGGAAATGGGAGCCGATATTGTTATTGGTGTTGATGTTCAAGATGGATTGAAAAAAATGGAGAATATTGATGGAGTCGCAGATATTTTACTGCAAATTTCAAACTATTCAACAATCAATCAGATGAAGAGTAAATTCGACGAAACAGATATTTATATTAAACCTGATATTGTTGGCTATAAAGTAACTTCTTTTGATCAGGGAGCTGTAATTATTCAACGCGGAATGGAAGCAGCAAAAGAAAAAATAGAACAATTAAAAACGATAGGCGGCGTTGAAGATGTTTTTGAAAAGCAATTTGTTCCAAAATACCAAGATAAGTTACATATTGACAATATTGAAATTTATGGATTAAATCAATATACTAGAAGGTATGTGTTTGGTAAATTAGGATTTAAACCCAATAGTGTTATAAGTTTTTCAGAATTGGAAGAAGGTATTGATCGCTTAAATGGAACAGATAACTTTCGTAGTATTTCATATAGTTTTCAGAAAAGTACATCAGATATAAATGAGGACGATTTAATATTAAACATAAATGAAAATACCATAAAAAGATATTTGAGGTTTGGTGTGCATTATGATGGGTTATACAAAACAGCAGCCTTGGTAAATGTAACTCAAAAGAATATGCTTTTAAAGAGCGATATTGCTTCTTTAGATGTAGCACTTGGCGATAATCTGCGTTATAACTTTAATTATTTTGTAGATAATGGATTTTATTGGAGTGTTGGGATTAGTTCTAAATTTAATAAATTCAATAATAATATGCCATATAAACCTCTTTTGGATAAAGGGTTTGTCACTTCATCAGATACTTCAAGTCGATTGATAATGCCACGAAACTTCAGTGTAGATTATAAAGAATTGGAAAATCGATTGTATTTTCAAACGTTTTATAAACAAAGGGCTTTATTTAGTATTGGTGCAGAACATCGTTTAATAGATATTTCAAGTAATTCATTAAACATAGAGCAAAGGCAATTAGATAATAGTAATTATCTAGGTGCATTTACCAATTTTACAATTGATACTTATGATAATATGTATTTTCCTAGAAATGGATTTATGTTTAAAGGGGAATATAGAAACTATTTTTATTCATCAAATAAAGAAGAAGATTTTCAGAATTTTTCGGTCATTTCTGGTCAAATTGGATATGCAACAAGATTGTTCAATAAGTTTTCATTAGATTTAAAATCGAGAATGGGAATGATCATTGGAACAAGTCCTTCCGTTGGGTTTGAATATTTTTTGGGAGGATATGGTTTTGCAGAACGAGATAATATTATTCCCTTTTTTGGATATAATTTCCTTCAAATTACAGGAGATTCATTTATATCTGGAACACTTAGTGTTGATTATGAGTTTGCAAGAAGACATCATCTAAATTTGGGTATCAACCTCGCAAATGTAGGCAATAATATATTTACTGATACGGATTGGTTGCTGCAATCAAAATATACTGGATATTCACTAGGTTATGGAATGCAAACCATGATTGGACCTATAGAGGTAAAATACACCTACAGTCCTGAAAGAGGAAGTAATTATACATTTGTTTCAGTAGGATTTTGGTTCTAATTTTTTAAAAATCTAGTATTTAGTGTCTTTTTTTATCTATATCGAAATAATATTTGGTTATAAAATTGTATATATCAATTTTATTTCGATATTTGTCCCATTATGAAAACACAATGGGACGGTTTATTGGCTCACTTAAAGTTTCTTATCAAGAGAAATCCTGAATAAGAATCTTTTTACTTATATATTTTTTTTATTATCCAACCTTAAAACTATAAGTAATTATGCCTTTATATCATCGCTTAGGAAAAATACCTCCTAAACGTCACACAATTTTCAGAAAAGAAAATGGTGACTTGTATTATGAGCAATTGTTCGGTACAGTTGGTTTTGACGGTATGTCAACTAACATGTATCATGTGCACAGACCTACTCAGGTAAAAGAAATTGTAAAACAATATTCGGTAGCACCAAAAATTGCAAAAGCAAATAACATTCAATCTTATCGATTAAGAGGGTTTCAAGTAGAACCAGAGGATGATTTTTTAGAGAGTCGAAAAGCAGTTTTGACCAATAGTGACTGTACCATTGTACTTGCGGCTCCTAGAAAATCAATGACCGATTACTTTTACAAGAATACCGATTCTGACGAACTAATTTTTGTTCACCGAGGAACAGGTACTTTGCGTACTTTTCTGGGTAACCTTACTTTTAAGTACGGTGACTATCTAGTTATTCCACGCGGAATGATTTATCAGATTGAATTTGACACTGAAGATAACAGATTGTTTATCGTTGAATCTAAAGATCCATATTATACACCAAAAAGATACAGAAATTGGTTTGGTCAATTGATGGAACATTCTCCATTTTGTGAAAGAGATATTCGTTTACCGGAAAATTTAGAAACTCATGACGAAAAAGGAGATTTCTTAATGAAGCTGAGAAAGCAAGATGAAATCTTCGAAATGATCTATGCTACACATCCATTCGATGTTATAGGTTATGACGGATATAATTATCCATATGCTTTTTCAATTCATGATTTCGAACCAATTACAGGAAGAATTCACCAACCACCCCCAGTTCATCAAACTTTTGAAACAGCTGGATTTGTAGTATGTTCTTTTGTACCAAGGTTGTATGATTATCATCCAGATTCTATACCAGCGCCTTATAACCACAGTAATATTGACAGTGATGAGGTGCTTTATTATGTAGATGGAGATTTTATGAGTAGAAATGATGTTGCTCCAGGACATATTTCGTTGCATCCTGCGGGTATTCCTCACGGACCACACCCAGGTGCAGCAGAAAGATCTATAGGACAAACTAGCACAGAAGAATTAGCGGTAATGGTAGATACTTTTAAACCATTGATGGTAACAGAAGAAGCAATGAAAATTGCAGATGAAAAATATTATCAATCTTGGTTAGATGAATAAATTAAATAAAAAAACTAAAACAACTATATATCATGAGTAAAGAAGTAAAATCAGTTGAATTTGGCTTGGAAAAAATATTTGAAGGAGCTCAAGACTTTTTACCTTTATTGGGTACTGATTATGTTGAATTTATAGTAGGAAATGCAAAACAAGCAGCTCACTTTTATAAAACAGCATTTGGTTTTCAATCATTAGCATACGCAGGTTTAGAAACAGGAGTAAGAGATAGAGCATCTTATGTGTTAGTGCAAGATAAAATACGCATTGTACTTACAACTCCTTTAACTGCCGAGTCAGAATTAAATAAACATATTGTACAACACGGAGATGGAGTAAAGGTAGTAGCATTATGGGTAGAAGATGCTCGTTCTGCTTACCAAGAAACAATCAGTCGTGGTGCAAAATCATATATGGAACCAGTTGTTGAAAAAGACGAATTTGGTGAAACAGTAAGAGCTGGAATTTATACGTACGGAGAAACTGTACATATGTTTGTGGAAAGAAAAAATTACAACGGCGTATTTTTACCAGGATTTGTAAAATGGGAAACAGATTACAACCCAGAACCAGTTGGTTTAAAATATGTTGATCACATGGTTGGAAACGTGGGATGGAACGAAATGAATACTTGGGTAAAATGGTATGAAGATGTAATGGGCTTTGTAAACTTCTTATCGTTTGACGACAAGCAAATTAATACAGAATATTCTGCATTGATGAGTAAAGTAATGTCAAACGGAAATGGTCGTATTAAATTTCCAATTAATGAGCCAGCAGAAGGAATGAAGAAATCTCAAATAGAAGAGTATTTAGATTTCTACAACGGACCAGGTGTACAGCACATTGCGGTTGCTACAGACGATATTATTAAAACAGTATCTGCTATGAAGGCAAGAGGTGTAGAGTTTTTATCAGCACCACCTCAAGCATATTATGATGCAATACCTACACGTTTAGGAGAGCATAGAGATATGATGAAAGAAGATATTACTGAGTTGCAAAAATTAGGTATAATGGTTGATGCTGATGAAGAAGGATATTTATTGCAAATTTTTACAAAACCAGTAGAAGATCGTCCAACTTTATTCTTTGAAATTATTCAAAGAATGGGAGCTAGAGGATTTGGCGCAGGAAACTTTAAAGCACTTTTTGAATCTATTGAGCGTGAACAAGAACTTAGAGGAACGTTATAATCTAGGTTAAAAAAATCTTAAAAACACTCATTTTGAACACATTGTAGTTAAAGTGCGGTTAAAAACCAGGAGGAATATAAATAATCGATTAAAATATTTACATTTGCACTCGCAAAAATAGAGTTGTCATAAGCTTTATTTATGTGTAATAAATTTTTCATAATTTATAGTTTTTTGGTTGGTTAATAGCATAAAAACTCAGTCATTTTTTTGGCTGGGTTTTTTTGTTTACTATTTTTGATGTAAATAGCCAGATATGAAAAAATATATAAATTTATTGTTTACTTTTCTTTTGTGTGCAAATATCTCTTTTGCACAAGAAACCAAAGCTTTTAAGTCGGGTGAGTTTCTAAAGTTTAGAATCACTTATATGTTTATGAATGCTGGCATTGCTACATTAGAGCTTAATGAAGTTATGTATAATGGTAAACCAATGTATCATGCCAAAGGTATAGGTTATACTACGGGGCTTTCAAAAGCATTTTTTAAGGTATATGATGATTATCAAAGTTACTTTGAAAAAGCGGAAGTAATTCCTCATCGTTTTATTAGAAAAATCAATGAAGGAGGATATACGAAAGATCAAGAAGGTTTTTTTGATTATTACAAAAAAAATGTTTTAGTAAAGGACTACGAAAAAAATACAGAAAAAACATTTCCTATTGTAAAAGATGTGCAAGATATTGTATCTGCTTTTTATGCATTAAGAAACAACTCTAAATTAAATTCTTTAAAGAAAAATGAAGCAATTGAAATTGATATGTTTTTTGATGGAGAAGTTTTCCGGTTTAAATTGGTCTACTTAGGAGAAGAAACTATAAAGATTAATGGAAAGAGAATTAAGTCTTTGATTTTTAGGCCTTATGTTATGGCTGGGCGAGTTTTTAAAGAAAAAGAAAGCTTAACTGTTTGGATTTCTGCCGACCAAAATAAAGTGCCGTTGCGAATAAAGGCAAGTTTAGCTGTTGGCTCGCTGAAAGCAGATTTAGAAGAATATAGAGGATTAGTAAAAGATTTTTAAAAAAGAATAATACGCAACACAACCAAAATATAATTATGAGCCAAATAGATAATCAACTATTAGAAAAATTAGCAGAAAAGTTTACTTCAATGGGGCAAAATCCAAATGTGCATTTAGAAGGATTGCTTTATGGTAAACCATTAACTTATTGGGATTATATTCAGACAGATGCCTTGTTAGGTTTGCAAATTCAACGCAGTTTATATCCTGATGAAATGGTTTTTATCATGTATCATCAGGTAAACGAATTGTTGTTTAAAATGATTTTATGGGAAATAGATCAAATAGCAGCTATGGATCAAGTACCAGTAGCTATTTTTACTGATAAGTTACAGCGAATTAGCCGTTATTTCGATATGCTTACAAGTTCTTTCTCAATTATGGGAGACGGAATGGATGTGGAGCAATATAATAAATTTAGAAATTCTTTAGCGCCAGCTAGCGGATTCCAGAGTGCTCAATATAGAATAATAGAATTTAGTTCAACAGATTGGATCAATTTGATAGATAAGCGTTTTATTGCTAAATTAGAGGAGAATATTTCTGAAGAAAGCGCGTTAGAGTTAATGTATTGGCAAGCAGCTGGTAAGAATTTTCAGACAGGAGAAAAAACTTATTTGCTAGATGCATTTGAAAAAAAATACCGTCAAATTTTTGTTAAAGCAATGAAAGATTATGAAAAAACAAATTTATGGCAGAAATTTGTTAGATTACCTCAAGAGGCGAAAGAAAATCCGGAATTGATTGCAGCAATGAAACATTATGACTATACAGTAAATGTAACATGGGTAATAGGTCATTACAAAACTGCAGTAAAATACTTAGAAAGTACAGGTGTAACTAAGGAGGCAACTGGTGGGAGTGACTGGAAAAAGTATATGCTTCCAGAGTATCAAAAGCGAATTTTCTTCCCAGAATTATGGACAAACGAAGAGAAAGAAAATTGGGGTAAAGGTTTGGTGTAAAATAGTCTAAAATATAAGTTTTGAAGTATAAAGTTTATTGGTTGTTAATTAGCATAATATTAGTAGCAAGTTGTAAGAGAAGTGGTGAAATTGAAATTGAATCAGATTCAACAGAAACAACTGAAGAAATTGTAGCCGAATTATATGGTTTCGATATGAATGAATTCATTGCCATAGAAGATACCATAAAATCAGGAGATAACTTAGGTAAAATTTTTGGTAATTATAACCTCAATGCAACAGATGTTCATAACATTGTTAGTAAAGTAAAAGATACTATTAATGTTAGAAATATTAAAGCAGGACAACCTTATACTTTATTCAAATATAAAAAACAGCCAGACAAATTAGCTGCTTTTGTATATCATCCCAATATTTCTGGCTATCAGGTAATTGATTTAAGAGATTCAATTACTGCTTATACAAAAACATATCCTGTAACAATAAAAAGAAGAACTGTTAGTTCTACTATAGATGGATCTTTGTCTGCTAGTTTAGCAAAGCAAGGAGTAGATCAGTCTTTAGCAACAAGAATGTCGCAAATATTCGCATGGTCAATAGATTTCTTTAAGTTGCAGCCTGAAGACAGATTTGCTGTAACAATAGAAGAAAAATATATAAACGATACTGTTTATGTGGGTATTTCGAAAGTTGATGCAGCTTATTTTAATTACAGAGGAAAAGATTTGTATTCTTTTCCATATCAACGTCCAGGTTCAAAAGGCACAGATTATTTTGATGAAGAAGGACGTCCAATGAAAAGCATGTTTTTAAAGGCACCATTAAAGTTTTTTCGTATTACATCAAAATATACAAAAAGACGTTTTCATCCAGTGCAAAAAACATGGAAAGCCCATAACGGAACCGATTATGCAGCACCATCTGGCACACCAATTATGTCAACAGCCTCAGGTGTAGTTGAAAAGACAGGATATACTGCTGGTAATGGGAACTATGTAAAAGTGAGGCATAATGGAACGTATTCTACACAATATTTGCATATGTCTAAGATTTTGGTGAAGCAAGGACAGTATGTAGATCAAGGGCAGACCATCGGTTTAGTTGGGAGCACAGGTTTAGCTACAGGGCCTCACGTTTGTTATCGTTTTTGGAAAAATGGGGTTCAGGTTGATCCATTGTCACAAGTTCTGCCTAATTCAGAACCTATGGATAAGAAAGATATTCCAGCCTTTAAGGCACATATTGAACCTTTAAAAAAAGAATTAGATCAAGTTATTAACGAAAAGAAATAAATCGTTTTAGAAATGTTAGAAAGTATAAATCCTACTGGTACGGTAGCTTGGCGAAAATTGAGAAAGCATTTTGAGCAAATGGAATTCGTAAAAATGCAAGAGCTTTTTGCAGAAGATAAAAACAGAGGTAATACTTTTTGTATTCAAATAGAAGATTTTTTATTTGATTATTCTAAGAATAAAATAACAGCAGAAACAATTAATTATCTTTTAGAACTAGCTGAAGAAGTGAAATTAAAAGAGGCTATTGAGTCATTGTTCACTGGTCAGAAAATTAATGCTACAGAAAAAAGAGCGGTTTTACATACTGCACTAAGAGATTTTTCGACAAATAATTCTATTATTGTTGATGATCAAAATGTTTTGGCAGAGATTAAAATCGCACAAGCTAGACTAGAAAGATTTGTTACTGATTTTATTGAAGGAATTTACACTACTAGTTCAGGAAAAAAATTTACAGATGTAATTAACATAGGTATTGGAGGGTCAGATCTAGGGCCACAAATGGTGGTCAATGCTTTAGCCAACTATAGAAATGAATTAAATGTTCATTTCATCTCTAATGTTGACGATGATTATTTACAATCTGTACTAAAAAATATAGATCCAGAAACAACGTTAGTTGTTATTGTATCTAAAACATTTACTACGCAGGAAACAATGTTAAATGCCAAAAAAGTCTATCAATGGTTAAGTCAGTCAATTGACCAATCCAATATTGTTAGTCATTTAGTAGGGGTAACTGCAGATATTGAAAAAGCACAACTATTTGGCATTAATCAAGAAAATATTTTTCCAATGTGGGATTATATAGGCGGGCGTTTCTCTCTTTGGAGTTCTGTTGGTTTATCTATTGCTTTAGCTATTGGTTATCCAAATTTTAAAGATTTATTGCTTGGTGCAAATAAAATGGATTGCCATTTCAGAACAGAACGTTTTGATCAAAACATACCAGTAATCTGTGCGTTACTAAGTGTTTGGTACAATAATTTTTATGGTTATGAAACCGAGGCAGTTGTTCCGTATAGTCAGTTGTTAGAAAAACTACCTGCTCATTTACAACAAATGATTATGGAAAGTAACGGAAAAGATAAAACTAGAGAAGGGTATCCTGTAAACTATCAAACGGGAACATTGATTTGGGGAGAAGTAGGGGTATCTGCTCAACATGCATTTTTTCAGTTATTTCATCAAGGAACAAAAGTGATTCCAGTAGATTTTATCGGATTTATCAATCCTTTCTTTAATGATGATACTAATCACGATGTATTAATGTCTAATTTCTTTGGTCAGTCGGAAGCACTATTAAATGGAAAATTGCCAACGATTGAAAAAGAAGGAGAAGATCCTATTTTAAAAAATTACAGAGAATTTAGTGGGAATAAACCTTCTAATACATTTTTAATTGATAAGTTAACACCAGAATCGCTAGGAAAGTTGATCGCTATGTATGAACACAAGACTTTTATACAAGGAGTTATCTGGAATATTTACAGTTTTGATCAATTTGGGGTAGAATATGGAAAGATATTAGCAAAAAATATTCAAGCCGAAATTATTTCTAAAAATGTACTGAAACACGACAGTTCTACTGAGTTTTTGTTGAATTCGTATTTGAAGAAACGAATTAACTAATATATGTTAGTATTTAAGTGTTACTAAAATTAATGTTTTAGTAACATAAACAATATATCTTTTTGTACATTTGCGGTGAAATTAATTTATCACTTACACTTACAAAATGGAAAAATTGAAGAACTGGATGCTGTTATTCGTAATCGTATTTACGTCGGTATCTGCATTTTCACAAAACAAAGTAACTGGTACAGTTATAGACGGAGAGTTTAACACTGGCTTACCAGGAGCTACCGTATTAGTAAAGGGAACTCAAAACGGCGTGTCTACTGACGCTAGTGGAGAATTTACCTTAGATGTAAAAGGTACAAAAGGAGAGATTGTTATTTCTTTTATTGGGTATCAAACAAGAACAATCCCTTTTACAGTTGGGTCCAATAATGAGGCTCGTATGGAGAATCTTGTTCTTAACCCAGACGAAAACATGTTGAATGACATTGTTATCATGGGAGTAGCAGACGTTGCAAAAGATCGTAAAACTCCAGTAGCTGTTTCTACAATTAAAGCTGCTGAAATTCAAGAAAAACTTGGTTCTCAAGAGTTTCCTGAAATTTTAAACACAACTCCTTCAGTTTACGCTTCTAAAGGAGGTGGAGGATACGGAGATTCAAACATTAACATTCGTGGATTTGACCAAAGAAACGTTGCTGTATTGATTAACGGTATGCCTGTTAACGATATGGAAGGTGGAGCTGTATATTGGTCAAACTGGGCTGGTTTAGCTGACGTAACTTCGGCTATGCAAGTTCAACGTGGTTTAGGTTCTTCTAAAATTGCAATTTCTTCAGTAGGTGGTACGATCAACGTATTAACTCGTACTGCTGACGCAAGAGAAGGTGGAACAATTTCTGCAGGTGTTGGAAACAATAGCTACTTCAAAGGATTAGCTTCTTACAACACAGGGATTTTGGAAAATGGATTGTCTGCTTCAGTATTATTAGGTTATACTAGAGGTGATGGATATGTTGAAGGAACTGGTTTTGAAGGGGTAAATTATTTCTTAGGATTAGGTTACCGTTCTAAAGATGCTAGACATAATTTACAATTCACTTTTACTGGCGCTAAGCAAGATCACGATCAAAGATCAACTTCTGTTTCTATTGCTAATATTCAAAAATGGAATAATGGTGATATGAACAAAAGATTTAACCCTGATACAGGATTTTATAATGGTGAAAGATTTAATTTTAGATCAAACTATTACCACAAACCTGTAGCTTCACTTAACTATGATTTCAATATTAACGAAACTTGGACTTTAGGAGCTGTGGTTTACGCATCTTGGGGAAGAGGAGGAGGAACTGGAGTTATTGGTGGTGGACCAAACGGGTACAGAGACTTTGGAACTGAAGTAAGAGATGCTCAAGGACATATGCGTTTTGATGATATCGCTGCTTGGAATAGAGGAGAGGTAGTTGAAGGTTGGGGAAATACAGGAAGAACTCCAAGTGCAGACGGAAAATATTATGTTGAAACTGCTTATGGTACTAATGGTCAAGGTGGATGGGCTCGTCGCTCAAGTATTAACTCGCATGACTGGTACGGAACTGTAATCAACATGAATGCTAAAGTAAATGAAAACTGGACAGTTGATTTTGGTTTAGACGGGCGTGTTTATAAAGGATACCACTACCAATTATTAGATAATTTAATGGGTGCTGATGGATTTAGTGTTGTTAATAATAGAAATAATGGAGGACAAAAATATATTGTGTCTGACGTTTATGCTGCAAAAGCTTCTATGAATCCTTGGGTAAACTGGAATGATAGACAAAAAATTGGATATCATAACGACGGAAACGTAAAATGGTTAGGTGGATTTGGACAAGTTGAATATTCTAAAAATAACTTATCTGTTTTCGTTCAAGGAGCTATCTCAAATCAATGGATGCAAAGAGTTGATTATTTTAACTACGACCGTTCAACTGCACAAGGAGCAGAAGATTACAAAACTAAGTGGGAAAGTATCTTAGGAGGAAGTATTAAAGGGGGAGCAAACTATAATATTAACGAACACCATAATGTTTTTGCAAATGCAGGTTATTTCTCTCGCCAACCATTCATGAATAATGGAGTGTATTTAAATAATACAAACAGATTGAATCCAGACCTTACAAATGAAAAAGTATTTGGTTTAGAGGCAGGTTACGGATACAGAAGCGAAAGATTAAGAGCAAATGTTAACGTATATAGAACATCTTGGAAAGATAGAGTAACACGTGCTACTGGTAGATTTGATGGTACGGAAATGGGATCAAATGGAAAACCACTTCAAGTAAACGGTTATGCTACTTTAGTAGGAGTTGAGCAAATTCACTCTGGTGTTGAAATGGATTTTGTATATAATGCAATTGATAGATTAAATATCACAGGATCTTTCTCTTGGGGAGATTGGAAATATGCTTCTAACGTTACAGGTACTTTCTATAATGAAGATACTAATGAGCCTATTTTCAATACGCCTGGGGATCCTACATCAGGATTCAGAACAAGAACTTTATATATTGATGGAGCTAAAGTAGGTGGTGCGCCTCAGTTAATAGCAAACTTAGGAGCTAACTATGAAATTGTTAAAGGTCTTAAAGTTGATGCTAACTACAGATATAATGATAACTTCTACGGATCTTTAGTAGTTGAAAATGCTACTGAAAAAGGTAAAGATGGTTCAATGAAATTGCCTGCATTTAATTTATTTGATGCTGGATTATCATACAGAATGGCTGTTGGTAAAACAAAATCTAACTCTGTAACAATGCGTTTAAACGTAAACAACGTGTTTGATACAACTTATATTTCTTCTGCTAGAACTAACATCGAAGCAACTGAAACAAGTAAAACTTGGAAAGGTGTAGATGTAAGAAACGAAGTAATGTTAGGAGCTGGTAGAACTTGGAACTTTACAATGAGATATAACTTCTAAATCAAAAGAAGTAAGATATACTACTATAAAAAAGGCTGATACAACTGTATCAGCCTTTTTTGTTATTCAAACTCCACTATTAATGGAAGATGATCAGATAACTTATTAGCTTCTTGTATAGTATCAAAATCTCTGTAAAAATGCACAACCTTGGTAGAGCAACTTGTAAATACATCTATTGGTAAAAAGATGTTGTCGTACTCTGAAGCTAAACAATCGCCATTAATACATTTCTGTTTTAAAGATGTCTTTTGTTTAGTAAACATTGGTTGATAATTTAATTTTTTTAATGGATTAAATACCGAATGTGATTCTGATAAATTAAAATCACCTACAAAAACTAGATTTAGATTGGGGTATTTTTCAGGTAAAAACTTCAAGTATTTAATTTCTTTTTCTGGTTGATGTTTGGTGGGTAATGCATGAAAGTTAACAATGGTAAAATCTTTCTGGTTATAACGAAAAGTGGCCATGTAAGGCTCTCTTTCTATATCTTCAGCATAATTTAATTCTAAATGTGGTTGGCCAATAAGTTTTACACTACTTGTTTTCCATATATATGCATATCTTTCTGATCGATAGGGCGAACTTTTTGTTGGATTACTGATACGATAATCCCACTTTGCACCACTTTTTCTATTTAATTCCTCTGCTATTTTAGCAATGGTTTGTGCACCACTCGGATTTGTTACTACTTCTTGGATAGCAACTATATCTGCTTCTTTAATAATTTTAGCAATGTAACTGATTTCAACCTCTTTTTTACTACTACCTACATTTTTTAAATTCCAAGTCATTACCTTTACTTGTGCAAATAGGTTACTAGCTAATAAAATGAGAAGAAGTGTAAGTTGAAATCGGATTTTTTTAAACATGTTGTAGTTATTTAATTAAAATTTAATATTGATTATATATTTCTCAAAATTGTAAAAAATGAATTATTTTTACACGAGGTAATTAGGTCCTTTTTTAAAGACAAAACTAATTAAAATGCACATAATACACTAAGGTTATAATATTGTGAAAAGATTTTCTTCTATAACAGATTTTACTTGTAATAAAAGAGTTGTTGCTACATTAGGGACTTTTGATGGAGTACATTTAGGACATCGAGAAATTATAAAAAAACTTGTTAGATCTGCAAGTGAAAGCAATGCAGAAAGTTTATTACTTACTTTTTTTCCTCATCCTAGAATGGTGTTGAAACAAGATCATGGTATTTTTTTATTAAGCACCTTGGATGAAAAATACGAGTTGCTAAAAGATCTTGGATTGGATAATTTCATCGTTCAAAAATTTGATATCGAATTTTCTAATTTATCTGCCGAGGAGTTTGTTAAAACAGTTTTAGTAGACAAGTTTAATATTTCGAAAATCATTATTGGTTACGATCATCGTTTTGGAAAAAACAGGACAGCAGATATTAATGACTTGCGTATTTTTGGAAAAAAATATGGATTTGAAGTAGAAGAAATCTCTGCTCAAGAAATTCATGATGTATCTATTAGTTCAACTAAAGTAAGAAAAGCACTAGAAGAAGCTAATATTAGCTTGGCTAATGAGTTTTTAGGTTATCCGTATTCATTTAGTGGAGAAGTAGTTCACGGAAAAGAGTTAGGACGCACTTTAGGCTATCCAACCGCTAATATTAAAGTTGATGAAAACTATAAATTAATTCCAAAAAACGGAGTTTATATTGTAGAATCTACCATTGAAGGAAAAAATGTAAAAGGAATGATGAGTATTGGAATAAATCCAACTTTTGAAAACCACCCTTATTCAATAGAAGTGAATTTCTTGGATTGGTCAGGTAACTTGTATGGACAAACACTAAAAGTTCGTATATTGGAATTTATTCGAGAGGAAGAAAAGTTCTCTTCTCTTGAAGCCTTAGTTGCTCGCTTAAAAGAAGATGAGCAAATAACGAGACAATATTTTGATAAATATGTGGAAGATTGCCCATCAGCCGATAGATAATTCACCGTTAATTATATTTAGGATCTGTTTTGGATTGCTATTTGCTTGCGAATCATTTGGAGCAATTGCTACTGGTTGGGTAAGAGAGAATTTGGTAGATGTTCATCTTACTTTTTCGCACATACATATGGATTTTTTGCAAATACTTGTTGGTCCGCAAATGTATGTTTACTTTTTTTTAATGGGCTTAGCATCATTGGCAGTGATGGTTGGTTATCGTTACAAATGGTCTATTTGGTTGCTTACAATTTTATGGGCAGGTGCTTATTTTTTACAAAAAACATCTTATAATAATCATTATTACTTACTATTAGTTATAGCTTTTTATATGTGCTTTTTGCCAGCAGCCTCCTACGCGTCTTTAGATGTGAAAGCTAAACGAGTAAAAGAGGAGTTCGCTATGCCTAAATACGTGAGTTGGATATTTATTTATCAAATTGCTTTAGTATATGGCTTTGGTACATTGGCAAAATTTTATCCAGATTGGCTAGACGGTACTTTTACCAGATTAATGTATGAAAATGTTGATTTACCTGAAAATATTAAAGCAGTATTTGCTCGTCCTTCTTTTTATTTGTCAATAGCGTATTTGGGAATATTATATGATGCTTTAATTGTTCCTGCATTGCTTTGGAAAAAAACGAGAACATGGGCATTAGTAGCTTCTTTAATATTTCATTTATTCAATTCTATTACTTTGCAAATTGGAATTTTCCCCTATTTTGCGCTTACTTTTGCTTTGTTTTTCTATCCTCCAGATCAAATTCGAAGGCTATTTTTGAAAAAAAAGCCAGTACTAGATCCTTCTCTAGTGAATAACTTACCTTTATTTAATCGTTTTTCCGCTAGTTTTCTTCTAGTATTTATGGTTGTTCAATTTTTATTGCCATTAAGACATTATATAATTAAAGAAGATGTACTTTGGACAGATGAAGCACATCGATTGAGTTGGAGAATGATGCTACGATCAAGAAACGGCTATGTTCATTATAGAGTAGTGGATAAAAGTATAAACAAGGAAATTGATTATGATTTAGATAGTAAACTTACATATAAACAAAAATATCGCTTAACCACTCCTGATATGATTTGGCAAATGGCACAATACATTAAGAAAGAATTTGCTGAGCAAGGAATTGATGTAGCAGTTTATGCAGATAGTTGGGTTTCAATTAATGATAGAGATTATAGTAGATTTATTGATGAAAATGTTGATTTAGCTAATGAGTCTTGGGATTATTTTTTGCATCATCAATGGATATTAGAGAAACCTTTTTAAAAATAGAAAAGCCAGTTTAATCAACTGGCTTTTTATATTCTTTTAACTCAAAATCGTTGTTAAATTCTCCATAGGTAAAATAATTAATCCAATCGCCTAAATTGATGTATTTTGAAGAATTATTCAGATTAATAATCATAGGTAAATGACGATGACCAAATATGAAATAATCATAATGATTAGTTGTTAGTTTTCTTTTTGCATAAAGCACCAGCCACTCATTATCTTCTCCTAAAAATTTAACGTCATCAGCGCCAGATATTAATTTGTTTTTTACGGATAAATATTGTGCTAAACGCACACCGATGTCAGGATGCAGCCAACGAAATAACCATTTAGAGAACTTGTTTGTAAATACTTTTTTCATGCGTTTATAACCTAAATCTCCAGGACCTAATCCATCACCATGGCCAATAAAAAAAGATTTTCCATTGATGATAAAAGTTTTAGGCTCATGATATACCGGTATACCTAGTTCGGTTTCAAAATAATCATTCATCCATAAATCGTGATTTCCAACAAAAAAGTAAATAGGGATTCCACGATCTTTTAACTGACCAAGTTTCCCCAAAATACGTACAAAACCTTTTGGAACAACTGTTTTGTATTCAAACCAAAAATCGAAAAGATCGCCTAAAATAAATAAGGCCCCCATATCTTTCTCAGTCTTTTCCAACCATTCCATAAAAAGTTTTTCACGTACAATGCTTGTTTCTCGTGTAGGCGCTCCGAAATGATGGTCTGAGGTAAAATAGACGGTTTTGTTGGTGTTGATTTGTATGTTCACGCTTTAAAACTATTTATTGTCTTCTTGAAACCATTCCGCATACGAAGATTCTGTTTCTTGTAAACGCAAAGAATGTAATGCCAAGTTTTCGGGTAATCTATTTTTAATTTTTGCAGCAAAATCAATCGTCATATTTTCACTTGTTGGCTGATAATCTACCAAAATAACATGATGACCTCTTTCTTTTAACTCTGCAGCTAGCTCTACGTGTGGTGTATTTTTGTTGAAAACTGTTGCATGATCAAAAATGTCAACAATTTCTTCTTTTACTATTTTCTTTAAATCACTAAAGTCAATTACCATTCCAAACTTAACATTGTTTTGATCAGTAATTGGCGATCCAATAACTGTAACACTTAGTTTGTAACTATGGCCGTGTACATTGCGACATTTGCCGTCATAGCCGTATAAAGCATGACCTGTTTCAAAAGTAAATTGCTTGGTGATTCTAATTTTAGACATAATCAAAATTTTTACAAAGGTACTAAAAATAGTAGAATCCTGACTTTATAAAAGATCAGGATTCTATAGTAAGTATTTTTTAAAAGGTTACAGTATTCTATAGTTCAATTGTAATTTAACCATAGGATAGTACTTTAATAAGTTTTTATATTTGTCTATATCTTCAAAGTTATCCATTCGTAAATCTGATTTCGAGACCGTTTTTCCGTTTTGAGTAACCTTTAAACTTCCTGCAAACATCATTCCGGCTTCGAAACGAACACCTAAACGTCTCTTTGAAACTGTTCTACCTAATCCGATACCTAAATAGGGTTTTACTGTATTACCAAAATTTACGGCAGCATCAATTCTTCCTTCATTGATGTCAATTATATTACCATCAAATTCAACCTGTGGCCAGTCATATCCTGGTCGTAAATGAGCATCATTTCCTTGCCTGTTGACGATACGTCCGTTGGCACTTATTTTTGTTTCTCCAATGTAAATACCTCCCGTAATGTGAAATATTCCTTTTTTAAATGGATAATAGTCAACAAATACATTTGTATGGAATGTTTTTATATTTAAAGAAGCTCTATAAGATACATCTTCTCCAAAAGCCTTGTTTAATGTACCTGTAGGATCGTCAAGATCAATGGTAGTATCGTGTGTAGTTTTATCAAAAAAATTGATACCCGCTTTTAGTTTTAAGTTTGAGGCTAAAGGCGTAGCCAGTTCTATTGATGTTCCTAATGTTGAAAAACCTGCAGAAATATTTAAGTGACTAAATGCATTTTCTGTATAGTGAGCATTTCTCTCTTTTTTGTCTTGAGCACTACTTTTAGTCGCTGATAATAGGCACAATGTTGTAAAACAAAAAAATAATGATTTTAAAATATTTTTCATAGCATTTTTTTTAAATGTACTAATTATTTGTTAAGTCTTCAAGAGAAATATTTTAAAATAATTGCGTTATTATTTGTTTTTAAATGTACTAAGTGCCTTTTTTGTAAAATCTGATAACACTAAACTACCCGATATTTGAGCTCTTTCTGTTAATAAAATATCCCAATGATTGGTACCTTCCCAAAATATTTTTTTCATTTCTATTAATGCTTCTGGATTATAGCGGCTAATTCTTTCTGCAAATTCTATTACTTCTCTGTCCATTGATTCTGTAGATTCGAATAGCTCATCGTATAAACCATTTTTATAGGCCCAAGAAGCTGTTTTCCATTCATGCGCGGCTAAGGACATTGATGTAAAAGCAGTTTTTCCAATTTTTCTGCTTACAGCTGGTTCAATTACAAATGGACCAATACCAATAGCTAATTCAGAAAGTTTTATTGCGGCATTATCTGTTGCAAATGTATAATCGCAAGAGGCTGCCAAGCCAACTCCTCCGCCAACAGTTTTTCCATGAATTCTACCAATAAAAATTTTGGAACTTTTGCGCATTGCATTTATTACATTGGCAAAACCTGAGAAAAATTCTTTTCCAGTCTTTTCATCATCTATGGTTAATAATTCATCAAAAGAAGCACCTGCGCAAAAAGCACTATTTCCATCACTTTTTAAAATTATTGTGGTTACCTCTTTTTCGCTTTCTAAGTCATTTATCTTTTCAGTAAGTTCTTTTAATAGAAAGCTTGGAAAAGAATTACTTGCTTCGTTAAAGAAGGTTAATGTTGCAACAGTTTGATTTATTTCGGTCTTAATGTAAGTAGTTGTACTCATAGTTGATAGTTTTTGTCAAATTTATAAAAGAAAAAGGGTTAATAGAAACTTTGTAAGCTTGTTTTATGCAGTGAATAAGCGCTATTTTTGTATTTTAGGTATTGATTTAGAAAGAAGATGAGAAAATTTCAACAAGAATTTACTTTACCAACAATTTGTTTTGGCGGAAATGTTTTTGGTTGGACGGTAGATGAAAAAACAGCTTTTTATTTATTGGATAGTATGCTCGATCAGGGTATTAACTTTATTGATACAGCCAATAATTATTCGCATTGGGCACCAAACAATGTTGGCGGAGAATCGGAAACAATTTTAGGGAAATGGTTTAAAACCACCAAAAAACGTCATCAAGTAATTCTATCTACTAAAGTTGGCGGATCTATGCAAGGAGTTGAAAGAGGATTGTCTAGAACTCAAATTATTACGGCAGTAGATGCATCGCTTACTCGTTTGAAAACAGATTATATCGATTTGTATTACACGCATCACGATGATTTAAATACTCCTTTAGAAGAGGTAAT
The DNA here is from genome assembly GCA_947626185.1 of uncultured Flavobacterium sp. GTDB lineage: Bacteria > Bacteroidota > Bacteroidia > Flavobacteriales > Flavobacteriaceae > Flavobacterium. Next base: position 29,126 of record CANQRD010000003.1, on the reverse strand, counting down.
GCAAACATACAATGAACTGATTCAACAAGGAAAAGTACGTTATATAGGAGCATCTAATATGACTGCAGACCGAATAGTAGAAAGTAATAGCATCGCTCAGCAAAAAGGATGGCAAGGATACGAAGTGTTGCAACCTTTATATAATTTATACGATAGAGAAAAATACGAAACAGAATATTTAGCTTTGGTAGAACAAAATAATTGGTCAGTAATGCCTTATTTTGCATTGGCTAGTGGTTTTTTAACTGGTAAATACCGATCATTGGAAGATGTGGAAAATAGTGCTAGAAAAAATTTTGTAAAAAAATACATCAACGAACGCGGATTAATTATCATTGACGAATGTGATAGAATAGCTAAAACATACGGAATAACTATCGCGGAAGTGGCATTAGCTTGGTTATTGCAACAACCTACTATTTTGGCACCAATTGTAAGTGCAACAAATGCGAGTCAGTTACAAAGCTTATTAAAAGCAACACAATTAATATTAGGAGCAGAGCCCGTAAAAGCATTGAATAAAGCAAGTGCTTGGTAAAAACAAAAGGATAAACAAGATAGTTTCTCCTTTTATTTTTTTAGTACGGAACTAAGTCAAAAGTATGGCTCTTTTTTTCTTGTTTAGCATAATAGTCTTGACCGTTTATCTTCAAGAGCGTTTTGTATTTTTTGTCTTTTATATTAATGGTACGATCTTGTCTAATTTTAGCCAATTTATCTTCTTCCATTTGAAAAGAAGGATTTGGATTAAAATCTTTATCTAGTACTGTAGTAGCAATTGTTGCTTCGCTATTAAAATATTCGTTGAATATAGAAGTTTGAAAAGGAGAGAAAATTAATGGCATTAAGGCTCCACCTTTTCCATTGTATGCATCGATTGATTTCAACTCCTTAACCTTTCCAAATTTAATAATATAATTGTCATTTATAGTAGTAACAAATATTCCTTTCATAAAAGCTCCTCCAATTTTACTCAATACTTTATTTGGTTTATTGATCTCTCTTGAATAATCTCTAATAAATTTAAGATCAGCATACATAACAACATCACCTGTAATAAAATCTGAATCTCGATTGTAAAAAATTGAATGTTCTTTGATAATGTTTCCTGATAAATCGCGAATGATAAAGTTAAGAAATCTATATCCTCCACAAAGCTGAATTAATTTATCGTCAAATAAAAAGGAATTCGAAGAATAGAAAACAGCTTCTGTTCTATCGTAATTTTGATCGAAAATTTCATGACTTTTAGCTTTACTAATTAAGTCAATAGTTAGTAAATCAGTTCTTCTTTTTGAATTATCGATAGTAATGTATAGTTTATTATCTTTAACATAGTATTTCTTTTTTGCTGTTGCCATGATTAAGTTACTGTCTTTATCATTCTCAATAAAGATTAATGGAGCAGCAGCATCAGAACCGATAACTCGAAATAAGCTTAAAGATTGATTGAGTGAATTGACAAAATCCTTTTCAGAAAAGTCAAGTAAAGTTTCTTCTTTTACATTAAAATTAGTATCTAAGCTAATAAGCTTTAAGGTACTTGTTCGGTTTATTATTTTTAAAACGTAGAATAAATCGTTATCGATAAACGTAGTAAGTAATCGCTCTCCTTTTTCTTTTAAGTGGAAAGGTTCAGCCAAAGTATTGGTTTCATTAGTTAAGTTGGTAGTAACAGCATCAATGGTTTTATTGGTAATCCAAAAGGTGGTTAGGCTATTTTCATTGTTGAAAATAACATTTGAAAATTGTTGATTTTTTAAATCAACGGCTAAATTAACTATTTTTTCAACATTTAGTTTAGCATCGGTTTGTATAATCTCTGTTGTATTTTTGTCAGAAAGTAAAAAGTAATTTTTATCAAAAGCTTGTTGATGATAAACGTTGTTAATATCCTCTAAATTGGTTGGTAATTTAATTTCTTGTGCATTTACTGTAATAACAAATAAAAAAGTAAATAAATAAAGTGTTTTTGTAATCATAGAAATTTTTTATGATTGAATAGTTTGTTCTAAATTTTATAGGTAGAAGATAATTGATGTTTTAAAAAGGCATTAAATCAATAGTTTTACTTCCGAATTCGTGTTTTATGTAATAATCTTGATTGTTTATTTTAACAATAATCTTGTACATTTTGTTTTTAAGATCGATGAATTTTTTTTGTCTCAACTTAGCAAGATTGTCTTCTTCAATTTCAAATGTAGGATTGGGTTCGAAATCCTGGTTTAATACTGTGGTTGCAACTGTTGCAGAAGTATTGCGGTATGGATTAAACATATTGGAAGATAGCGGATGGAAAATTGAAGGTAAAGCAGCACCTATCATGCCGCCTATTGCCCCGCCAATAAGAGCAGTATAAACAGCTTGGTTGATGTTAACTTTTTCAACTTCTCCAAATTGAACGATATAATTATTATCTAACGGGTATGCGGTAATTCCTTTATAATAACCACCACCAATTTTATTAATAACTTTATTTAGTTTGGTTATTTCTTTGGTACTATCTCTGTTTAGCGCATTATCTGTTATAGATAAAACATCTCCGGTAATAAAATTTGTTTCGTTGTTTTTTGTAATATTATAATGCTTTAAAATTTCTCCTTTTTCGTCTCTAATTATAAAGCTTAAAAAACTAGATCCGCCACAAAATTGTAGTATTTTGTTGTCAAATAAAACAGAGTTAGAAGAATAATAAACCGATCCCGTTCTATCGTAATCTTGATTAAAAATATAATGATTTTTTAAGTTGGTTTGTAAATCGATAACCAATACATCTGTTCTTATTTTTGAGCCATCCAAAGTAATAAATAATTTATCATTTGTTACATAATATTTGTTTTTTGCTACAGCCAAAACTAAACTGTTGGGTTTGTCTATTTCCATAAAAGTTAAAGCAGCAGAATCGGTATATAAATCAGGTTGATTTAATGCTTGATAAAGTGTTAGTGTTTCTTTATGAACATTGATGAAATTTTTATCAGAAAAATTAAATATTCTTTCTTGCTTAATATTTAATTGACTATCTAATGAAGTTAATTTTAGTATGTTGGTTTGTTTTAGAGCTTTCAGAACGTATAAGAAATCTTTATAAACAAAAGTTGCTACTAATTCTTCTCCTTTTTCTTTTAACGGATAAGAATTTGCTGTTGTACTTGTACCGTTAGTTAGATTTGTAGTTATTGCATTTATCTCTTTTTTTGTAATCCAAAAAGTAGTTAGATTGTCATTATTAGCTATGACTGTATTAAACGATTGTATGTTTAAATCGATAGCTACATCAACTGTTTTTTGAAAGTTTAGTTGCTCATCGCTTTGTACAATTTGTAACCTCTGGTTTTCGAAAAGCAAAAAGTAGTTTTTATTATTCGCATTGTGATGATATACTTGCTTAACATCTTCTATACTCGTGGGTAAATTTATTTCTTGCGCATTTGTTGTTGTCTTGAATAAAAACAGTGCAAGTATATAGTAAATGGTGTTAAAAAATTTCATTAAGGTTGATTTTTATTTTAATGCAAATGTAAGTTTTGTTCTTGTGTTAACAAACTGTAAAATGTTCCTTGTCCTGTACTTTCCTAAAAACTGGTATGTTTAGAAATTATTGCTAGTAGATAATTGCATTTTAGTAAAGTATAAGAATCGAAAAAATTAACGATTGTAAGGATATTCAGTTATCCAGTGAAAATCACGTTTATATAGTTCAAAATCTTCTTTTTTTGAGAGTTTGAATTTTCCGATAGTATCTTCTGAATGGTATAATTCTATAGTATCAGGAGTGATTAATTTGTATTGAAGATTAAAATCAGTTTTTGTTGAATCAAAAGTCTTGAAAAAGAATGTTTTTTCTTGTTCATCAACACTAACTTCTAAAAGAAATTGATCGCCATTTTTTTGAAAAATATTTGCAAGATTGTCTTCAATGATAAATTTATCCCAGTCTAAATCAGTAGATAAACTATCTATAGAATTTGTTGATTCTTTGGTGTAAATCGCGTCAAAATTTTGATTTAGACCTTCTTTAGTATTAAAAATTCGTGAGAAAGACATACCAATAGTAAAAGTTAGAATAAATAAAACAATTAGAACTTTACTACTTATTTGCAACCATCTCTTTTTAAAACGGAAACCATAGAAATGAATTTTAGCTGGTTTTCCCATTAAGAATCTTATTATTTGATATCCGTTTTTATAGATAATAAATAGTGACATCAATACTAAATTTGTTGAAAATAATTTTACAGGAACATCATAACAATAATTGAGCACCATTACATTTGTCATAACTCCAAAAGCAATTATAGCTCCTAAAATAAGCGTTTTTCTATATAGCAATAACAAGCCCGCAGTTACCTGACAGATACCGCCAAATGTTGAATATGCCGCAGAAGAACCCATAAACGTCCATAATATTCCCATTGGTGACATTTCGCCAACACTTTGATTTAAACGGTATAAATTAGGTGGTGAAAATTGTCCATTTCCGAATTTTGAAACACCATAACTCAATAAAATGAAACTCAAAAAAAACCTGGTATATGTAATTGAAAACAAGAATATTTTTTCTCGAAAAGCTGAAGAAGTAAACAGAAACAGAATGGAAAGAATAAGTGAAAATGAGACTACAATTATTAGTTTTACATAATCTAATAAAGTATCTCCACTTCCTGTAACAGCTAATTGCACATCTTTTAAACCTAGTATGTTTTGACCAAACCACACGAAGAATTCCTCAAAAATTAATGGAAAACCAAATAACGGAAACGGAATGATATACAGTATGAAATAAATACTAAGATACAGTTTAATAAAATGCAGAACTTTGTCTTTCATGGTTATGTTTTTTACTAAGTACTGTTTATTAAATCATATTTTTAGAAGTTTTAACATAATGGTAAGAATAAAAAAATCCGATTACTTCATAAGTAATCGGATTATATGGCTTAAAAAATATCGAATTTATGCTATTGTTGCTCCATTTGGAACATTGTCCTCATCTGGATTTACAAAAACTAATTTCCCATCTTTATCTTCTGTCATCAAAATCATTCCTTGACTTTCTACACCGCGTAAAGCTCTTGGAGCTAAGTTAGCTAACACCGTTACGCGTTTACCAATAATATCTTCTGGTTTAAAATGCTCTGCAATTCCAGATACAATGGTACGAACATCAATTCCCGTATCTACTTTTAAAACTAAAAGTTTGTTTGCTTTTGGCATTTTTGCTGCTTCTACAATTGTTCCAACACGTAAATCTAACCTAGTAAAATCGTCAAAAGTAGCTACCTCTTTTTGAGCTTCCACTGTTTTACTTGCCGCTGCATTCGTTTTTTTAGAAGCTTCTAATTTATCTAACTGTTTCTGAATTTCTTCATCTTCAATTTTAGCAAACAACAATTCTGCTTTTCCAATTGTGTGCCCTGCTGCTAATAAAATTTTATCTTGCCCAATAGTATTCCACTCAAGTGGAGTTTCAATTTTCAGAATTGATTTTAATTTATTTGCTGTAAAAGGTAAAAAAGGTTCAGCCAATGTGCTCAATGCAGCTGCAATTTGTAAAGCAATATACATTTGCGTTTTTACTCTTTCAGGATTTTCTTTAATTAATTTCCAAGGCTCTTCGTCTGCCAAATATTTATTACCCAAACGAGCCAGATTCATCATTTCGCCAAGGGCTTCTCTAAAACGATAACGATCGATAGAACTTTCAATGACTTGTGGATACGCTCTTAATTCTTGTAAAGTAGCAATATCTACTTCGCTAAATTCATTGGGAGTTGGAACTTCTCCTTCATAGTATTTGTTGGTTAAAACTACCACACGGTTGATAAAGTTTCCAAAAATAGCTACTAATTCGTTATTGTTTCTTGCCTGAAAATCTTTCCAAGTAAAATCATTGTCTTTTGTTTCTGGCGCATTTGCTGTTAAGGCATAGCGCAATACATCTTGTTTGCCAGGAAACTCCTCTAAATATTCGTGTAACCACACAGCCCAGTTTTTAGAAGTAGATAATTTATTTCCTTCTAAATTCAAGAATTCGTTTGCAGGTACGTTATCTGGCATAATGTAACTTCCTTCAGCTTTCAACATGGCTGGGAAAATTACACAGTGGAAAACAATATTGTCTTTCCCAATGAAGTGAACCAACTTAGTATCTTCAGATTTCCAATAAGGTTCCCAATCTTTTCCTTCTCTTTCTGCCCATTCTTTGGTAGAAGAAATATAGCCAATTGGTGCATCAAACCAAACGTACAATACTTTTCCATCCGCTCCTTCTACAGGAACAGGAATTCCCCAATCTAAATCGCGAGTTACTGCTCTTGGTTTTAAACCATCTTCTAGCCAAGATTTTACTTGTCCGTAAACATTCGGTTTCCAGTCATTTTTATGTCCTTCTAAAATCCATTCGCGCAAAAATGAATCGTACTGATCTAATGGTAAAAACCAGTGTTTAGTTGATTTTAAAATAGGTTTTGATCCTGTAATTGTTGATTTTGGATTGATTAAATCGGTTGCGTTTAATGAAGTTCCACATTTTTCACACTGATCTCCATAAGCTTCTTCATTGCCACATTTCGGGCAAGTTCCTATGACAAAACGATCAGCTAAGAATTGTTGTGCTTCAGCATCGTATAATTGTTCGGTAACCTCTTCGATGAATTTACCTTCGTTATATAGTTTTTTGAAGAATTCTGATGCTGTTTGATGATGAACAGAAGCAGAAGTTCTTGAATAATTGTCAAATGAAATTCCAAAATCAGCAAATGATTGCTTGATGATTCCGTTGTATTTATCGATTACTTGTTGAGGTGTAATCCCCTCTTTTTTAGCTTTCATAGAAATAGCTACTCCGTGTTCGTCGCTTCCACAAATAAAGGCAACATCTTTACCTTGTAAACGCAAAAAACGCGCATAAATATCAGCTGGAACATACACCCCAGCTAAATGTCCAATATGTATAGGTCCATTGGTATAAGGCAACGCCGCTGTTAGCGTATATCTTTTCGGATCTTGTATCATAAACTATTGATTTGCTATATGAAATTAGTAAGCTACAAAAATAAGCATTATTGACGGAAGTTGAACAGAATATTTAACTAGCAATAGATATTGATACAGAATACGTTCCTTTTTGGAGAACTGAAATAAAGGAGGTAAAGCCAGATTGACTGGAGAGGTGTGAGAATAAAAAATGCGAAATACCTCAAGTATTTCGCATTTGTAAATTGTTATAGTGGTTGTCCAACTGGCACGTCACATCTATGTCCTGGTTGTCCGTGTGGTGGATTAATTTGTCCACTGCCTTTAGCACCTTGAGGTACTGTTTGCCCAGCTTCTTGCCCCATACGCGCTTTTGCTTCGTCATTAACTAAGAATGGTTGCCCTCCTTGTGTAGGTGCGCTTGAAGTAGTAATAGCTGGAGTATTTGGTGCTGAATCTAACGGAGCTCCTGTTGGGATATCACATCTGTGGCCTGGTTCTCCATGTGGAGGGTTTAAATTACCTGTTGCTTGTGGAGCATCGTGCCCTTGTCCTGGCGCGTGGTCATGTCCTGCATGATCGTCAACTACTGGTGCTGCAGTAGTTTCTGTTGTAACTTCAGTAGAAGCTTCTTTAGCTGTGTCTTTACAAGAAGTGAATCCTACAAATACAACCGCTGATAATGCTAAAAGGTATTTTTTCATATTATTTCTTTGGTTTATAAAGAAGTAAACTTAATTACTTTTTTAAAATTATAAAAGGATCTTTTGTTAATCCTTTTATTTTATTGAATCTTTTTTTGCGCTATTCAAATGAATTTGTTCTTTCAGATGGATGTTTTCCATTCCTGAAGAACTGTTTTCCTTAGTTCCATGCATTGGTATTTCTACTGGTTGCGACCCGTCATTTGAAGAACTTGACTTGATGATAATTGGCGTTACTTTTTCAGTTTCTTTGTCTTTTTTGATACAGCTTGTGGTTAATGCTATAAAAGCTAAAAATATTACAGGAAATAATTTCATAGTTAGTACATTTATTTATTCATTAATAGAATAAATTTTTATTCTTCAAAAATAGAAAATAAGTACATGTAGTAGTCCATACAAATTAAAATAAATTATACAGCTTCATTATTAATAGGTATTTTTAGCTTAAATAAATAGAATGATGATTAAAAATAGTATTGTTGTCTTATTGACGTTATTAATAGTTGGTTGCAATTCTTCTCAAAAAAAAGAAGAAACTCCTCGCGAAGAATTAGTATTAACTTTATCTGAAGCGGAGAAAATAATCGATTTGCCTTTGCATTGCATCGAAATAGAATATCCCAATAAGTTAGGACAGGTATTGGGCAGTGATGCTGATTTAAAAACACCAAAAGAGCTTCGTCCTATTTTTTATGGTTGTTTTGATTGGCATTCTTCGGTACACGGTTATTGGTCAATTGTTGAATTGATGAAGCACTTTCCTGAATTGAATGAAAAACACAATATCAAAGCACGTTTAAATACATTGATAACAGATGAAAATGCTCAGATAGAACTAGCTTTTTTCGAAGGACCGAATAATAAAAATTTTGAACGTACTTATGGTTGGGCTTGGCTATTTCAACTACATGGAGCTTTACTAACGTGGGAAGATGTAGATGCACAACGCTGGGCTAGAACTATTGAACCATTAGCTAATTTACTTATTGAACGATACGAAACTTATCTGCCTAAATTAAATTATCCTATTAGAACTGGTACGCATGACAATACGGCTTTTGGTTTGTCTTTAACATTAGATTATGCTCGATTAATACAAAATAAACAGTTAGAAGAGTTGATTATTAATACAGCACAACGATTATATTCAAAAGATAATAATTGCAATTTAGCATTCGAACCAAGTGGACATGATTTTTTATCTCCTTGTTTAGAAGAAGCTCGTTTAATGGGAAAAGTACTTCATACAAAAGAATATAAAACATGGCTAAACAATTTTTTACCAGATTTGTTTCAACCAAATTTTACGTTGGAAGTAGGAAAAGTATCAGACAGAACAGATGGTCATTTAGTACATTTAGACGGTCTTAATTTTAGTCGTGCCAGATGCTTATTAGAAATCAGCAATAAAATACCCGAATTAAGCTATTTGAAAACTGTTGCAAACAATCATTTTAATGCATCGTTCAATAATATTACAAATGACGATTATATGGGAAGTCATTGGTTAGGAACTTTTGCTCTTTACACATTATTAGAAAAGTAGATTGATCTTTTAAAAAAAGAGTAAAACAAGAAGTGACTTTGATAAAATTAGTATTGATGAGATGTAAATTTAAGCAATCATTCAAATTAAAAATAAATTAATTTTTTGTTCTAAAAACAGGAATGACATATATTTGCATCTTATTTCTTAGCGAAAAATATGAATAAGTTATTGATCGTCGGAACGGTGGCGTTTGATAGTATCGAAACACCATTCGGGAAAGCGGACAAAGTACTAGGAGGAGCCGCTACATATATTGGGCTCTCAGCATCTCATTTTGATGTTGAAGCTGCAATAGTTTCTGTGGTAGGAGATGATTTTCCGAGAGAGTATTTAAATTTACTTGAAAATAGAAACATCGATACTTCTGGTATCACAGTTGTTCCAGGAGGAAAAACGTTCTTTTGGAGCGGATTATATCACAATGATTTAAATTCAAGGGATACTCTGGATACTCAACTAAATGTATTAGCGGATTTTAATCCAGTTGTACCTCAAAATTTTAAAACACCAGATGTGGTAATGTTAGGAAACTTGCATCCATCAATTCAGCAATCTGTTTTATCTCAATTAGAGCAAAAGCCAAAATTAGTAGTATTAGATACAATGAACTTCTGGATGAATTGTGCTTTAGAAGAATTGAAAGAAGTGTTACAACAAGTTGATGTAATTACAATTAATGATGAAGAAGCGCGTCAACTATCTGGAGAATATTCTTTGGTAAAAGCTGCTGAGGTAATCCACCAAATGGGGCCACAGTATGTTGTGATCAAAAAAGGCGAGCACGGAGCATTGCTGTTCTCTGGAAAAGAAGTGTTTTACGCACCAGCATTACCATTAAAAGAAGTGTTTGACCCGACTGGAGCAGGAGATACATTTGCAGGTGGATTTACCGGATATTTAACAGAAAGAGGAAATGTATCCTTTAATTGTATGAAGAACGCCATTATCTTTGGATCAAATTTAGCTTCCTTTTGCGTGGAAGAATTTGGAACTAACCGAATGGAAAGATTGGAAGACGAAGAAGTCAATAATCGTCTTATGCAATTTAAAATGTTAACACAGTTCGATATCGAACTAAAATAAATATGCACAATAGAAGCCTCGACTTGGGGCTTTTTTTAATTATACACAACACACACAACTAAAATTATGAGCGACGCATTACAACACGAATGTGGAATTGCTTTCATGCGATTAAAAAAACCACTATCCTTTTATAAGGAAAAATACGGAAGTGCATTTTACCCAATTCAGAAAATGTATTTACTGTTAGAAAAGCAACACAATAGAGGACAAGACGGTGCAGGACTAGCGAGTATTAAATTGGATATGGAGCCTGGAGAACGTTATATAAGTCGTGTTCGTTCTAATCAGTCGCAACCTATTCAGGATATTTTTACACAAATAAACGAGCGTATCAACTATGAAATGGAACAACATCCAGAATATGCTGATGACGCTGATTTGCAAAAAAAACATATTCCTTATTTAGGAGAAGTGTTTTTAGGACATGTGCGCTACGGTACTTTTGGTAAAAATAGTATAGAAAATGTACATCCGTTTTTGCGTCAAAATAACTGGATGCACAGAAACTTAATTGTAGCTGGTAATTTTAACCTAACGAATGTTCGTGAATTATTTGACGATTTAGTTCGTCTTGGGCAACATCCAAAAGAAATGTCTGATACCATTACAGTAATGGAAAAGATAGGTCATTTTTTAGATGATGAAATAGACGATCTATACTATAAAATTAAAGGAGAAGGGTTTTCTAAGAAAGCGGCATCTCCGCTAATTGGAGAGCGTTTAGATATTGCTCGTATTTTAAAAAGAGCCTCGAAAAACTGGGACGGTGGATTTGTAATGGCGGGTATGATTGGGCATGGTGATGCGTTTGTGTTGAGAGATCCAGCAGGTATTCGTCCAGCATTTTATTATGAAAATGACGAAATTGTTGTTGTGGCAAGTGAGCGTCCAGTAATTCAAACGGCTTTAAATGTTCCTTTTAATGATATAAAAGAGTTAACTCCAGGACAAGCAATTATTGTAAAGAAAGATGCTTCTGTACAATTTGAACAAATTTTAGAATCATTGCCTTTAAAAGCGTGTTCATTTGAGCGTGTGTATTTTTCAAGAGGAAATGATGCTGATATTTATCAAGAACGCAAAGATTTAGGAAGATATATCGTACCTCAGATTTTAAAAGAAATAGATAACGATACTAATAATTCGGTGTTTTCATATATACCAAATACGTCAGAAACGTCATTTTTTGGCATGGTAGAAGGGGCGCAAGACTTTTTAAACCAACGTAAAATAGCGGATATTCTTCAAAATAAAGAGGAGTTGTCTGAAGAAAAGCTACAAGAGATTCTTGCGGTAAAATTGCGTACGGAAAAAATTGCGGTAAAAGATGCAAAGCTGCGAACATTTATTACTGACGATAGCAGTAGAGACGATTTGGTAGCACATGTTTATGATGTAACTTATGGAGTAATTCAACCGCAAGATAATTTAATAATTATAGACGACAGTATTGTGCGCGGTACAACGTTGAAGAAAAGTATCATTCGTATGTTAGATCGTTTGCAACCGAAAAAAATTGTGGTAGTTTCTGCAGCACCTCAAGTTCGTTATCCAGATTGTTACGGTATAGATATGGCAAAATTGGAAGGATTAATTGCGTTTCAAGCAGCTATTGAGTTGTTGAAAGAACGTAATATGTATTCTGTGGTTGAAGATGTTTATGAAAAATCTAAAGCACAAGTTGGATTAAATGACGCTGAGGTAGTAAATTATGTAAAAGAAATTTATGCGCCGTTTACAGATGAGGAAATTTCAGATAAAATTTCAGAAATGGTAACTGAAGAAGGTATACGTTCAGAAGTGAAAATTATTTTCCAAAGTATAGAAAACTTACATAAAGCATGTCCAAAAAGTTTAGGCGATTGGTACTTTACAGGAAATTATCCAACAAAAGGAGGTAATCGTGTAGTAAATAAAGCGTTTATAAACTTCTTTGAAGGAAGAGACGAAAAACCGTATTAAAAACTTATAGAATAAAAAAACCGAGCATTGCTCGGTTTTTTTGTTTTAAATATTTTAATCAAACCAAAAAAGGTAAGAAACAATAGAAATTACTATAATACAAACGATATTTAATACAAAACCAGCTTTCATCATTTCTTTTTGTTGTATATCTCCAGTACCAAAAACAATTGCGTTTGGCGGAGTAGCCACTGGAAGCATAAAAGCACAAGAGGCACCCAAACCAATAATCATAGATAAGCCAAGCGGATGAATACCTAGCTCTTGAGAAATAGAATAAAAAATTGGTACAAGTAAAGCGGCACTTGCCGTATTTGATGTGAATTCTGTAAGAAACACAATAAAAAATGTAACAACGGCACCAATAATAAAAATATGACTATTGCTAATGAATGAAACTAAGAAGTCGGCCATTACTTTGCTTGCGCCAGAATCTTTTAAAACCATACTTAGTGTAAGTCCTCCTCCAAAAAGTAAAAGCACGCCCCAATCTACATTGTGTTGTAATTCTTTCCACTTAGATACTTGACTTATACAAATAAGAATAAACGCCCCTAAGGCAATAAAGGTATCGAAGTTTTTAAATTTTCCGTCAAAACCCACTATTTTGGCAAATAAAGGATTTAGTTCATTACTAAAGATCCAACAAAAAGCTGTCAATAAAAATATGCCAAAAGTGATCCAGCGATCAGTATTCATTTTTACTGTTTTCATTTCATGTTCAAATGTTAAATTCAAAGTAGGTTTAAAGATGAAATAGATTACAACAATCATTAAAGGTAATAAAATGGCTACCATAGGAATACCCATTTTCATCCATTCTATAAAAGATAAATTTAATTGAGAAGCAACAATGGCATTTGGTGGGCTTCCTACTACAGTTCCTATTCCTCCAATACTTGCACTATAGGCTATTCCCAACAAAACAAACACATAAGTGTTTCTATGTTTTTCTTTGTCTAATTGACTTAAAATTCCCATTACTAAAGGCAACATCATAGCTACTGTGGCTGTGTTGCTTATCCACATAGAGAGCAAAGCAGTTGCTAAAAAAAGATAGAAAATAGCATAAGTCAATCGACCTTTTGCTAGATACATAATTTTACTAGCAATAATGATATCAATTTTTTGAATGTGTAAAGCACCAGCTAATACAAATCCGCCTAAGAAAAGAAAAATAGTAGGATCAGCAAAAGAGCTTAACGCAGGTTGCACATCCGTTAGTCCCAAACCAATTGCAAGTACGGGAACAAATACGGCTGTAGTAGTAACATGTATTGCTTCAGTAAGCCATAAGATAGCTACAAACGCAAGTAATGCTAATCCTTTATTAACTTTTGGTTCATAAGGAAGAAAAGAAATTAACGCAAATAGTAAGGCAAAGTTAAAGCCTATAATAAGATAGTTGCGTAAGGATTTTTTTCTTTTTGTTTCTGTTTCGTAATTTAACCTCATAACTTTATGTTAAAATATAAAGAAGTAAGTTACGAAAAAAGTTTTTTACAAGTAAAATAGTTAATGATAGTTTTGAAAAATAAAAAAGGGAAGTAACTTACTTCCCTTTTGCTATTAGAGTTTCCTCTATTTGTTTTATTTTGCTTCAGCGTATCTTCTAGCTACTTCGTCCCAGTTAATTACATTAAAGAAAGCATTAATATAATCAGGACGTCTGTTTTGGTAGTTTAAGTAGTAAGCGTGCTCCCAAACATCCATTCCTAAGATTGGAGTTCCTCCACAAGAAACACCCGGCATTAATGGGTTGTCTTGGTTTGGAGTACCACAAACTGCCAATTTACCATCTTTTACACATAACCAAGCCCATCCAGACCCGAATTGTGTAGCACCAGCTTTAGCAAAAGCTTCTTTAAATGCATCAAAAGAACCGAAGTCTTTTGTAATAGCATCTGCTAATTCACCAGTTGGTTCTCCACCACCGTTAGGGCTCATTACAGTCCAGAATAAATTGTGGTTGTAAAAACCTCCACCGTTGTTTCTTACTGCCCCGTTAGACATGTCTAGGTTAGCCAAGATTTCCTCAATTGTTTTTCCTTCTAATTCTGTACCTGCAATAGCAGTATTTAAATTAGTAGTATAAGCATTGTGGTGTTTTGTATGGTGGATTTCCATTGTACGTGCATCAATATTTGGTTCTAACGCATCATACGCATAAGGTAATTTTGGTAATTCAAAAGCCATAATTCGTATTATTTAAAGATTAGTGTTATTTTTATTCAAATTTACGGATTTTATACTTAATATAAAAAAACTAAAGGGTTAAAAAAGTTAAGTATTAATACAGTCAAAACAGTGGAAAGAGCTTCATTTTCAGTATATAATGCTTCGGCAGGTTCGGGTAAAACACATACCCTAGTAAAAGAATATCTTAAAATAGTGTTATCTGATAGCACAGATGATGCTTATAAAAAAATATTAGCAATTACTTTTACCAACAAGGCAGTTGCAGAAATGAAAACAAGAATTTTATCTTGTTTATATGCTTTTTCTCAGCCAGAAACACCTGCGAGGTTTCTGGCTATGCTTATGCAAATTGGCGAAGAAACACAACTAGCCGAAGTGTTTTTAAAACAAAAGTCGCAACGTATCATGAAGCATATTATTCACAATTATGCTTCTTTTGATATTTCTACCATTGATAAATTTACCCATAAAGTAATTCGCTCTTTTGCGTTTGATCTTAATTTACCTATTAGTTTTGAGGTATCTTTAGAATCTGATGAATTATTGCAAGAGGCGGTAGATTCTGTAATTGCTAAAGCAGGACATGAAGAAGAGCTTACCAAAGTATTGATCGATTTTACGCTAGATAAAGCTGATGACGACAAAAGCTGGGATATTACTAGAGAAATCAAAGAAATGGGATCGCTATTGTTGAATGAAAACAATAGAGAAGAAATAGGCCTGTTTGCGGATAAAACATTGGCCGATTTTGTTAAGGCAAGAGATTTCCTTAGAGAAGAAATAAAACGATTAACTGAACAAATTAAGCAGGAAGGAAAAGTAATTTGGGAGGAAATACATACTAAAGGAATTGATGTAAAATCATTCTCAAGAGGAACTTTTCCTAATCATATTTTAGCAATTATTAATGATTCTGATAAAATAAAAGATAGAAAATACCTGAATTTTGAAGATGTTGCAATTCTTAAAGCTGCAAAAGATAGAGAAACGATCGAAGCGGTTCTGCCATCTGTTTTAAAGCAATTGGAAAACGTTTATTCAAAACTTGCTAAACGATCTTTTTATCAGGCTTTTCTAAAAAATATTACTCCTTTATCGTTATTAAACTTTTTAGGAATAGAAATGGAAGCTATCCAATCCGAAAAAAATATGCTTTCCATTAGTCAGTTTAATGCAATTATCCACGAAGAAATTCAACATCAGCCAGCGCCTTTTATTTATGAGCGTTTGGGTGAGCGTTATCGTCACTTTTTTATCGACGAATTTCAAGATACTTCCGAAATGCAATGGAGTAATTTAATTCCTTTGATTGATAATGCTTTGGCTGGAGAAGACCAGGGAGTGAAAGGAAGTTTAATGATTGTGGGAGATCCAAAGCAATCTATTTATCGTTGGAGAGGCGGAAAAGCTGAACAGTTTATTGCTTTGAGCAAAAGTGATAATCCGTTTTCAAATCCAGATAAATTGGTGGTTAATTTGGGTAGAAATTACCGCAGTTACGCAGAAGTAATTCAATTTAATAATTCTTTCTTTAGAGAAATCGCATCCTTTTTTTCACAAGAAGATTATCAAGATATTTATGCTAATCAGAGTTATCAGGAAATCAACTCCAAAGAAGGAGGTTATGTTCAACTTCAATTTATTGATCCTTCCTTAATTGATAAAGAAGCAGAAATAAGTAAAGATCAATTGTATTTGGAAGCTACTTTAGCTACTATTCAAGATTGCGTTACTAGAGGATTTTCGTTTAGTGATATTGTAGTGCTTACGCGTAAAAGAAATCATGGTGTGGCGCTTGCTAATTATTTAACGGAAAATGAAATTCCAATTATTTCTTCCGATTCGCTGCTAATTAGCAATGCTGATGAGGTAAGATTAATTATTAATGTTCTGCGATATATACGCAATAAGGACGATAAAGAGGCTAAAGCACTAATATTGTATTATGTAGCCAATTCTATTTTGAAAGAAGTTGTACACGATTTTATTGCAGAAGGATTAACAATTCAAACCGATGCGAAATTTGAACAATGGCTGCAGCAAAAAGGTATTATTTTATCGTTTGATCAGTGTCGAAAAAAATCATTGTACGAAGCAGTTGAAATAATTATTCGCGCTTTTTTTGCTGACAAAGCAACGAGTTCGTACGTTTTGTATTTTCTTGATATTGTGTTAGAACGAACAATGAAAAATCAATACGGAGTAAACGACTTTTTAATTTATTGGGAAGAAAATAATAAAAAGTTTAGTATTCCTACACCAGAAGGAAAAAATGCAGTGCAATTGATGACGATCCATAAATCAAAAGGATTAGAATTTCCTGTAGTTATTTTTCCATTTGCTGAAGAAGATTATGCACGTTCGCCAAAAGATAAGCTTTGGGTAGAATTTGACGAAGATATTGCTATTGATATGCCCAAAGCTTTGGTAGATACTAAAGTGGAGGTAAAAGAATATAGTGAGTTTGCAGAGAAATTATACGAAGCAAAAGAACAAGAAGAGTTGTTAGATAGCATTAATGTTTTATATGTAGCATTAACAAGGGCTGAAGAACAACTGTATATTATTAGTCGAGAAGATTTGACTACAAAAGGAGAATATAAAAACAATATGTCGCGTTTTTTTATTCATTTTCTAAAAATGGTTAATAAATACACGCAAGGTCAATTGGTTTATGAATTTGGTAATTCAGAACGATTGTCTAAATATCAAGCAGTTGAACAAGAAGGAAATAAACAGATAACAAGTGTAGAGCAACTGTTTGATTTTAATGATATAAAAATAGCTGAACGAGAAGCTCTGATGTGGGATACACAAGTGGGAGAAGCGATAGCTTATGGTAATATTATTCACCGACTGATGTCGTATATTGATACAAATAAAGACATAGATATTGCCGTGCAACGTGCATTGGAAGAAGGACTCATAACAACAGAGTTAAAAGAAGACTTTACAAAAACGATTGAACAAATCATTTTTCATCCAGATTTAGTGGAATATTTTACGGGCGGTAAAGTGTATAATGAACGAATGATTATTGGGAAAAATAAAGGAAATCAAATTCCAGATCGCGTTGTTATAAAGGAAAAAGAAGTGTATTTGTTGGATTATAAAACAGGAAAGCCTGAAGAAAAGTACAAACAACAAATTGAACTATATCAAGCTTCTTTAGAAGAAATGGGATATGTGGTTGTTAAAAAAGTTATTTTATATCTGGGAGTAGATAATTTAAATATAATACATTTGTAAAAAGAGTATAATTAACACTTAATAATAGTAGGTATGTACGGAAAGATTAAAGACCATTTACAGCAAGAACTACAATCAATTGAAGACAATGGTTTGTTTAAAAAGGAAAGAATTATTACTTCTCCTCAAGGAGCTGAGATTACAGTTTCTACAGGAGAAAAAGTATTGAATTTTTGTGCAAATAATTACTTAGGATTGTCTTCACATCCAGAGGTAATTCAAGCGGCAAAAGATGCTTTAGATACTCATGGTTTTGGTATGTCATCTGTGCGTTTTATTTGTGGTACACAAGATATTCATAAACAATTAGAGCAAACAATTGCTAATTTCTACGGAACAGAAGACACTATTTTATACGCAGCTGCTTTTGATGCAAACGGTGGAGTTTTTGAGCCTTTATTAGGTGCCGAAGATGCTATTATTTCAGACAGTTTAAACCATGCGTCAATTATTGATGGAGTTCGTTTATGTAAAGCTGCTCGTTACCGTTATGAAAATAACGATATGGCAGATTTAGAACAGCAATTGATAAAAGCAAATGAAGCAGGACATCGTTTTAAAATTATTGTTACTGATGGAGTATTCTCAATGGACGGTTTAGTAGCTCCATTAGATAAAATTTGTGATTTGGCAGATAAGTATGACGCTTTAGTAATGGTAGACGAATGTCATGCAGCTGGATTTATTGGAGCAACAGGTAAAGGTACATTAGAGGCTAAAAATGTAATGGGACGTGTTGATATCATTACTGGTACATTAGGAAAAGCATTGGGAGGTGCTATGGGAGGTTATACAACGGGTAAAAAAGAAATTATTGAATTGCTTAGACAGCGTTCACGTCCATATCTATTCTCAAACTCTTTGGCGCCAATGATTGTTGGAGCTTCTTTAAAAGTTTTCGAACTGTTAGAAAAGGATACAACATTAAGAGATCAGCTGCAATGGAATACCAATTATTTCAAAGCAGGAATGAAAGAAGCAGGATTTGATTTTATTGATGGTGATTCAGCAATTGTACCTGTAATGCTGTACGACGCTAAATTATCTCAGCAAATGGCAGATAGATTGTTAGAAAAAGGAGTGTATGTTATCGGATTCTTTTATCCAGTAGTACCTCAAGGTAAAGCTCGTATTCGAGTTCAACTATCAGCAGCTCACACAAAAGAGCATATTGATAAAGCTGTTAAAGCTTTTACAGAAGTTGGTAAAGAATTGGGTGTGATTTAAAAAAGTTACAGAAATTATCTAAAATACAGTAATTGTTAACGAAATATTTTGTCAATTACATATAGAATTGTACTTTTGTTGGTACATTACGATAAAGTAGAAAAAAATAAAGTTATGAAACATTTCAACAAATTTTTTGCAGCTGCTTTGATATGTGCGGGTCTTTCGGCTCAAGCGCAGGATGCCGATCACCCTTGGTCGGTAACAATCGGAGCTAATGCTGTAGACACTCGAGTGAGTGCAGCAAGTGGTTTCTCAAATAAAATGGGAAGTTATTTCAAAACAGCTGATTGGAATATTCTACCATCTATCTCTTACTTAAATGTGTCGAGATATTTAGGTGATGGATTTTCATTAGGGCTTGTTGGATCAGTAAACAAAATTGATAAGTTTATTGCATCAGAAAATGAAGGGTATTTCAAATACAATCCTGGAGATTTAGCTTACTATGGTATTGATGCTGAAGTTAAATACAGCTTTAAAGAATTACTAAATTCTAAAGTTGTTGATCCATTCTTATTAGTAGGAGGGGGCTATACTTTCATGGGTGATGCAAGTCAAGGTACAGTAAACGGAGGTTTAGGATTTAACTTTTGGTTCACTGAAAATATTGCATTAACAGTTCAATCTACTTACAAACATTCATTTTCTGATTCTAGACTTCCTAACGTAGGTGTGCCTTCTCATATGCAACACTTTATGGGTATTCGTTTCCAATTTGGTGGAAAAGATACTGATGGAGATGGAATCTTAGATAAATATGATGAATGTCCAGATGTTCCAGGATTAAAAGAGTTTAACGGATGTCCAGATACAGACGGAGATGGTATTCCAGATCATTTAGATGAATGTCCAGATGTTCCAGGTTTACCTGAATTCAACGGATGTCCTGATACAGACGGAGACGGAATTCCAGATCATTTAGATGAGTGTCCAGATGTTCCAGGTTTACCTGAGTTCAACGGATGTCCTGATACAGACGGTGATGGAGTGCCAGATAATTTAGATGAGTGTCCAGAAGTACCTGGTCCAAAAGAAAACAAAGGTTGTCCTTGGCCAGATAGAGATGGTGATGGAGTGCCAGATCATTTAGATAAATGTCCAGACGTTCCTGGTCCAGCTTCAAATAATGGTTGTCCAGAAATTAAACCTGAGCAAGTAAAACAGTTAAATGATTATGGAAGAACACTTTTATTCCATACAGGTAAATATACTTTCGAAGATAGTTCTTACCCAGTTTTAGATAACATGGTGAAAATTATGAAAGAATATCCAACTGCAAAATTCCATGTTGCTGGATATACAGACTCAACAGGATCTGATAAAATCAACATCCCTTTGTCTGAAAATAGAGCAAACGCTGTAAAAGTTTATTTAGTAGAAAAAGGAATTGATGCTGGTCGTATTACTTCAAAAGGATACGGTTCTGCTGATCCAATTGCTCCAAATAACACAGTGAAAGGACGCGAGTTAAACAGACGTGTTGAAATTCATTTAGAAAAATAATTGGATTTACTATAAGTTAAAAAAAGGGCTTCGACTATTCGAAGCCCTTTTTTATTACCTTTATTGACATGAGTAAGCAAGTTTTTTTAAATAAGTTATGCATAGAAATTAAGAAGGAATTTCCTTCTAATATGGATAATCTGGTTGTTGTTTTGCCAAATAAAAGAGCAAAAGTTTTCTTATTAGATCAGCTTAAAAACTATTATGAGCAAAGTGTTTTTGCTCCTAGAATTATAAGTATTGAAGAATTAGTTCAAGAAATTGCTGATTTGAGAGGAATTGATTCTATCGAAATATTGTTCGAATTTTATAATGTATATAAAAATTTACTACAAGATAAAGCAGATGAGTTTGACTATTTTGTGACTTGGGCCAAAATGTTGCTTCAAGACTTTAACGAAATAGATCGTTATTTGCTAAATCCTCAGCATGTGTTTAACTATCTGAAAGAGATAGAAGATATTAATCACTGGGCAATTGATGGTAGTAAACAGACCGATTTGATTAAAAATTACCTCAATTTTTGGGAACAAATTCCATTGTATTATTCTTCGTTATATGAATACTTATTGGAAAATAAAGTAGGGTATCAAGGATTGATCTATCGAGAAGCGGTTAAGGTGCATAAAAATTATTTAAAACAGAATACACAAAAATTTTATTTTGCTGGATTTAATGCATTAAACGCGGCCGAAGAAGTAATTATTCAGCATTTTTTACTAGAAGATCGAGCTCGTGTATTTTGGGATATTGATGAGGTGTTTATGAATGATCCTTATCATGATGCTGGATTGTTTTTAAGAAGAATTAAAAATAAATGGCCGTATTATCAAAATCATTCTTTTGAGTGGATAGAAAATGTGTTTAAATCGGAAAAAGTAATTGAAATTATTCAAACTCCCAAAAGTGTTGGACAGGCAAAAACGGTTGGAGATATTATAGAACGTGAGCTTTTGAAAGACAAAAACTTGGATGAAATTGCCGTAGTGTTGGGCGACGAAAACTTGTTGCAACCTATTTTGTATGGGTTGCCAGATAGTGTTGGTAGTTTAAATATTACAATGGGATATAGCGGAAGCAGTAGTCCGGTACAAATTTTCTTCAATAAAATTTTTAAAATGCATCTGGCTGCCGTACGTCGTGGAGGTAATCAATATGTTTTTTATTACAGAGATGTATTAGATGTATTAACCAATCCTATTGTTGAAGGATTATTCGATGTTAGTTTTGTTGTTGGCGAAATACAAAAGAAGAACCTGACTTTCTTTTCATTTGATCGATTTAAAGATTGGTTAGAGGATAGGCAGGTGAACGAAAAGCATTTGATTTTTGATGATTGGAAGGATTTAACTGCAGAAGACATATTAAAGCGCTTGATATCATTAATTTTATTAATTAAAACCAAATTAGACGATGATAGCAAGTCAAATCGGTTAACAAAAACTTTTTTGTTCAGTACTTATAATTTATTGAACAGATTATTATCGTATTGCCAGAAATATACTTTTATTAATACTATTGACTTATTGTATGTTTTATATAAGCAAGTGATGGAACTTAGCGAGGTTTCTTTTGAAGGTGATCCTTTGGAAGGTTTGCAGGTAATGGGAGTATTGGAAAGTCGCGTTTTAGATTTTGAAACAGTTATTGTAACATCTGTCAATGAAGGGAAATTTCCAGCAGGAAAATCGCAAAATTCTTTTATTCCTTATGATGTGAAAAGAGAGTTAGGTTTGCCTACTTATAAAGAAAAGGACGCTATTTATAGTTTCCATTTTTATCATTTACTGCTAAGAGCCAAACAAGTTTATCTGATTTACAATTCACAAACAGAAGGAATGGATGCGGGTGAAAAAAGTAGGTTTTTGACTCAATTGGAAATGGAACCACAAAAAAATCATTTGATAAAAATGATCAATTATTCGGCACATTTACCTGAAAAAGCTAGTGAGCCGATAAGCATACCAAAATCGGAAGATTTATTGGAAGCGATTTATAAAAGAGCTACTGAAAAAGGTTATTCGCCAACAGCGCTAACAACTTATATTCGTAATCCGCTTCAGTTTTATATGCAGCAGATTCTTGGTATTCGAGAAGTTGATGAGGTTGAAGAAAGTGTTGCTTTAAATACCTTAGGAACAATTATTCACAATGCACTAGAAAAGTTATATGAGCCATATGTAGGAAGATTTTTAACGATAGATGATATTTCTTCTATTCAAAAAAAATCTAATGAGGAAGTTCAACGTCAGTTTGAAGAGGTGTACAATAGTGACAAAGAAAAAATGGGTAAAAATTTGTTGGCATTTGAAGTAGCTAAAAGAAATGTTTACCACTTTTTGAATGAAGAAAAGAGAATATTGGAAAGTGGAGATACTGTTCAATTAGTAGCTTTAGAAACCCGTTTAGAATATTTGCTAACAGACGATCGACTTCCATATCCAGTAAAACTTTTTGGATTTGTAGATAGAATTGAAAATAGAAATGGTAAAATTAGAGTAATTGATTATAAAACTGGAAAGGTTGAGTCAACTCAAGTGCGTCTTTCTGGCTGGGATGGTTTAACAGAGGAATTGAAAAATGATAAAATTATTCAATTGCTTTGCTATGCTTTGATGTATGCAGATATGGAAAAACTTGAAATTTTAGAAGCTGGGATATATTCTTTTAAAAACAGGAGGGAAGGTTTTCTATTTTTTGGAATAAAAGAAGGTAAAGAAATAAATTATGAAATTAATCAAGAGATATTGAGTGAATTTAAAGAGCAATTAATCCATTTATTGTTGAGAATTGCTAATGCTGATGAAAGTTTTTTAGAAAAAGTGTAAAGATTATCTTTACACTTTTGTTTTAATATCTTTTCAAGAACTGTATAATTTCAATCAATACTTCTTCTTTTTTTTCGATGTGTAACATATGTCCACCATCTAAAACAGAGAGCGATACAATGGTTTCGGTCAGTTCTTCTATTGTTTCTTTGTGTGGGATTACGGTGTCATTTTTTCCAATAATAAATTTAATAGGATAAGGAGAAAAGTGTAAAATGACCTCTCGGTCAACTCTTGTTTTCATACCTTCTAAAGCAGCAATAATTCCTTGTGTAGTAGTTTTTAGAGCTTCTTGTCGGGTATGTATAATGGCTTCAGGAAACGAATTTCTGGCAATTTTACTAAACAAATTGTTGATTGCCATTGTTACAAAAAGCTTTGCATCTTTTTTAATCAATTCAATTGCTCTATTTCTGTTCAAAACTCGTTCATCGCTATCCGCTCTAGCGGTGGAGTTTATCAATATAAGGTTTCTAAGATTATCTGGATAATGTTCTGCAAAGGCAAGTGCTACGTAACCTCCCATAGAATGACCAATTAAAGCTACTTTTCTCAATTTTAACTGGCTAATTACTGCAAAAACTGCATCAGCCATATCTTCCATCGAATGAACGTAACCTAGACAACCTGTGTCGCCATGACCTAATAAATCAATACTTAATACTCTGTGTTTTGAAGATAATTGTATAGCATAATCATTCCACATTTTGCCATTTTCTAGAAATCCATGTAAGAAAACGATGGCATTTCCTTTTCCACCCTCGTAATAGTTTATATTGATATTTTTGTAATGTAATGATTTTTGATTCATGATAATTAATCTTCAAAAATTGTTGATTACAACGAAAATATAAAAACTTTATGATTGTTAAAATAGATAAATGAAATAGAAGATAAATATATACTATTATCTTAGTAGTAAGTGATTAGTCAATGTTTTAATTAGACTAAATATACCTATATTCGAGGCAAATTAAAATTTTAGTAAAATGAAATATATATATAGTTTTTTGTTGCTTTTTGTAAGTTGTATCTTATTTGCTTCTAATGGAAGAGCTTATAAGATATATACTGCCACGGGAAAAAAGGTGAGTTTTGAAAAAATGATTAAGCGATTAAAGAAAAGTGATATTGTTTTATTTGGTGAATATCACAACAACTCTTTAGGTCATTGGTTACAGTTGAAGGTTACAGAAAGTTTGGGTAAAGATAGAATATTGATGTTGGGGGCAGAAATGTTTGAAGCGGATAATCAATTGCCTTTAAGCCAATATGTAAAAGGAGAAATTTCTGAAGAAGAATTTATTGCAACCACGCGCTTGTGGAATAATTATGCAACAGATTATAAGCCTTTGGTGGAATATGCTAAAGAAAATGGGCTTGATTTTATTGCAACAAATATTCCTCGTAAGTATGCAAGTCTTGTATTTAAACAAGGGGTAGAAAGTTTAGATACATTAAGTTTTGGAGAAAAAAAATGGATAGCTCCTTTACCTTTTCCATATAATAGCGAATTATCTGGTTATAAATCAATGTTAACTATGTTTGATTCTTTGCATGTAAATGAAAATTTACCCAAAGCTCAAGCAATTAAAGATGCTACAATGGCTCATTTTATTCAAAAGAACTATAAAAAGGGAAATTTATTTATTCATTATAATGGCTCATATCATAGTAATAATAGGGAAGGAATTGTCTGGTATTTAGATTTTTATAACAAAGAACTAGAGGTTTCTACCATTTCAATGGTTACAAGTGATAATGTTGAACAATTTTCAATGAAAGATAAATATTTAGCGGATTTTATAATTGTTATTGATGAAGATGTTTTGAAATCTTATTAATTATAATTAATTTGTTAATTAAATAAATATAATATTAATTCAAGTGTTTTTTGAGTGTAAATTTATTTGTTTGTATTCAGTATAAATAACTTTTGACTATTTGTGAATAATCTTTATTAGCTGTATTTTTGAATGATTTTTTCAAAAAAACAATATAAAATTACATTATGGCAAAATCTGCACTTTTAAAGTCATCCTTAGCAAAGAAATATTGGATGGCTCTTACTGGGTTATTTTTATGCTTGTTTTTAGTTGGTCACTTAGTTGGTAACCTTCAATTAATTTTTGGAGACGCCTCTGATTTTAATGAATATGCATTATTCATGACTACTAATCCGGCAGTAAAAGTTTTATCTTATCTTACTTATATCTCAATCTTATTTCACGCGATTGATGGTATTGTATTAACAGTTCAAAACAAAAAAGCTCGTCCAATTGGATATGCGAAAAACAATGCTGCTGCAAACAGTACTTGGGCTTCTCGTAACATGGCTGTTTTAGGAACTTTATTGTTAGTGTTTATCGTTACACACATGGTTAATTTCTGGGCGAAAATGCATTTTGCTGAAATGCCATTACAAACGGTAGAGGTTAGTATTGAAGGTCAAGAGCCAGTAACAATTTACAAAACAGTTCAAGAGCAACCAATTGATGTTAGAGCTATTGAAATGGGGCAGTTAACAATTAAAGGAACTTCATTCTACCAAGCTGGAACAGATTTGAAAGTTGCTGACGGTTACAAAGATTTACACAAAATAACAGTAGATTTCTTTAAAGATCCTTCAACAGGATTAATAGCTACAATTTTATATGTAATTGCAATGATTGTTCTTGGATTTCACTTATCTCATGGATTTGCAAGTGCATTTCAATCTTTAGGGATAAATAATCCAAAAATTAATTGTTTAATTAAGAGTGTTGGTTATTTGTTTGCATATGCAGTTCCTGCATTGTTTGCGATTATTCCATTATACATTCATTTTATTAAATAGTCCTAAAGAAACAGATTATGAAATTAGATTCTAAGATACCTCAAGGACCAATCGATAAGAAATGGTCTGATTATAAAAACCAAATTAAATTAGTAAACCCTGCAAACAAACGTAACATTGATGTTATTGTTGTAGGAACTGGTTTAGCTGGTGGATCAGCAGCTGCTACGTTAGCTGAGTTAGGTTATAACGTAAAAGCATTTTGCTACCAAGATTCTCCACGTCGTGCACACTCTATTGCTGCACAAGGTGGAATTAATGCTGCCAAAAACTATCAAGGAGACGGGGATTCAATTCACCGTTTATTCTACGATACAGTAAAAGGTGGTGATTACCGTGCACGTGAAGCAAACGTTTATCGTTTAGCTGAAGTGTCTGTAAATATTATTGATCAGTGTGTTGCGCAAGGTGTGCCATTAGCACGTGAATATGGTGGTTTATTAGATAACCGTTCTTTTGGAGGTACTCAAGTATCTCGTACATTTTATGCAAAAGGACAAACAGGTCAGCAATTATTATTAGGAGCTTATTCTGCAATGAACCGTCAAATCGGTCGTGGAAAAATTAAAATGTATAACCGTCATGAAATGTTGGATATCGTTTTAGTAGATGGCAAAGCAAGAGGTATTATTGCTCGTAACTTAATTAATGGAGAAATTGAACGTCACTCTGCACACGCTGTTGTAATTTGTACAGGTGGTTACGGGAACGTTTTCTTCTTGTCTACAAATGCAATGGGATCAAACGTTACTGCTGCTTGGAAGGCACATAAACGTGGAGCATATTTTGCTAATCCTTGTTTTACACAAATTCACCCAACTTGTATTCCAGTTACAGGAGATCATCAATCAAAATTAACGTTGATGTCAGAATCTTTACGTAACGACGGACGTATTTGGGTTCCTGCAAAATTAGAAGACGCTAAGGCAATTAGAGAAGGAAAATTAAAGCCAACTCAAATTGCTGAAGAAGATAGAGATTATTATTTAGAAAGAAGATATCCATCTTTTGGTAACTTAGTACCTCGTGACGTTGCATCTCGTGCTGCTAAAGAAAGATGTGATGCTGGTTTTGGAGTAAATGCTACAGGAGAAGCGGTATATTTAGATTTTGCTTCTGCTATTGAGCGCTATGGTAAAGAGCAAGCTCGTATTCAACATTTAGACGAAAACGACGCTAAGTTAGTTTACAAATTAGGTAAAGAAGTTGTTGAAAATAAATATGGAAACTTATTCCAGATGTATGAGAAAATCGTTGACGAAGATCCATACACAACTCCAATGATGATTTATCCAGCGGTTCACTATACAATGGGTGGATTATGGGTGGATTACAACCTAATGTCTACAATTGAAGGTTGTTACGTTTTAGGTGAAGCTAACTTCTCAGATCACGGTGCAAACCGTTTAGGAGCTTCTGCTTTAATGCAAGGTTTGGCAGATGGATATTTCGTATTGCCTTATACAATTGGAGATTATTTAGCAAATGATATTCGTACAGGAACAATTCCTACAGACTTACCTGAGTTTGACGAAGCAGAGAAAAACGTTCGCAGTATCATTGATCATTTAATGAATAATAAAGGAACTCACTCAGTAGATTACTTCCACAAAAAATTAGGTAAAATTATGTGGGATAAAGTAGGTATGGCTCGTAATGCAAAAGGATTAACTGAAGCAATGGACGAGATAGCTGCTTTAAGAGAAGAATTCTATAGAGATGTAAAGGTTTCTGGTTCGGCAGAAAGTTTTAACCAAGAATTAGAAAAAGCATTGCGCGTAGCGGATTATTTAGAATTAGGAGAGTTATTTGCTAAAGATGCTTTACACAGAGAAGAATCTTGTGGAGGTCACTTCCGCGAAGAACATCAAACAGAAGAAGGAGAAGCGCAGCGTGATGATGAAAATTTTGCTTATGTAGCAGCATGGGAATACAAAGGAAACCCAAGAGAAGCTGTTCTTCATAAGGAAGATTTAGTTTATGAAAACATTAAATTGGTAGCTCGTAGTTATAAATAATATTTAGATGAGGATCTTTGGATCTGATCTTAAATTGTAAAAATTCGGTACAAATGAATCTTACACTTAAAATATGGCGTCAATCTAACGCCAAAGCACAAGGAAAAATGGTCGATTATAAAATCAACGATGTTTCTCCTGATATGTCTTTCTTAGAAATGCTTGATGTTTTAAACAATGAGCTAATCGAGAAAGGTGATGAGCCAGTAGCATTCGATCACGATTGTCGTGAAGGTATTTGTGGTATGTGTTCTTTATTTATTAATGGAGAAGCTCACGGACCAGACAGAGGAATTACTACTTGTCAGTTACACATGAGAAAGTTTAAAGATGGCGATACTATTTATATTGAGCCATTTAGAGCAAAAGCTTTCCCTGTAATTAAAGATTTAGTAGTAGATCGTACTGCTTTTGATAAAATTCAGCATGCTGGAGGTTTTATTTCGGTAAACACTTCTGGAAATACACAAGATGCTAATGCTATTCCAATTCCTAAACACGATGCAGATCGCGCTTTTGACGCTGCAACATGTATTGGTTGTGGAGCTTGTGTAGCAACTTGTAAAAACTCTTCTGCAATGTTATTCGTTTCTGCAAAAGTATCTCAATTTGCTTTGTTACCACAAGGTAAAGTAGAGGCTGCTGACCGTGTAATGAACATGGTTGCTGAAATGGATGCTTTAGGATTTGGTAACTGTACAAACACTGGTGCTTGTGAAGTTGAATGTCCAAAAGGAATTTCATTAGAGAATATTGCTCGTATGAATAGAGAGTATTTAAAAGCAGTTTTATAATAAGTTTTTAAATTTTTTTGAAAAAATAAAAAGCAGCACAATTTTGTGCTGCTTTTTTTGTGAAATAAACAATAGGGTTTTGAAAGTAGAAGCTTATATTTACATTTTATTAACATATTTTAAATCATGAAAAAACTATTACTAATTATTCTTTTCTTATTTGTCCCTTTTATCAATTATTCGCAAG
>CANQRD010000002.1 GCA_947626185.1 uncultured Flavobacterium sp. | reverse complement strand
AATTCTGCTTATTGGTTAGGAAAAAAATATTTAGGAATTGGTCCGTCAGCGCATAGTTACAATGGCACCCATCGCAGTTGGAATATTGCTAATAATGCTTTGTACATTAAAAATATTCAGGAAAATAATTTGCCAAGTGAAGTAGAAAAACTAAACCTTAGCGATAGATATAACGAATATGTTATGACAGGTTTGCGCACCATTTGGGGAGTAGATCTAAAGCGCGTTGAGCAAGAGTTTGGTAGCCATTTTTTACATTATTTAATACAAGCGTCGGCGCCTTTTATTAAGGATGAATTGATGAGTTTATCTAATGGAGTGTTGACTATTACCAATAAAGGAAAATTTTTGAGTGATGGTATTGCATCTGATTTATTTTGGGTAGATTTGAAATAAAACAGTGAAGGCAACCATAAATTATAACCAAACTAATTATACAATTGATTTTAGCAAACCAATTGATATTTCTATTCCATTAATCAATTCAGAAGCAAATCCGATTGCTTGGTATTTGAATCAACCTGAAATTTCGCCAGTTGTAATGGGCGATTGGATAGGGAAGGTGAGCGAAGGAAAATCATCTACTAATTTTAATAACATTTATTTCAATCCGCATGCACACGGTACGCATACCGAATGTTTAGGACATATTACAAATGATTTTTACAACGTAAACGAAAGCTTAACTACGTTTTTCTTTTTGGCTCAATTAGCTACTTTTGAACCAACAATTTTAGAAAACGGCGATGCAGTAATTCTTTTATCGCAAATAGAAGATGTATGGAAAAATAACGGACAAAAAGCATTTGTAATTCGTACAATGCCCAATTTAGAAGAGAAAAAATCAACAAAATATTCGCATACAAATCCACCGTATTTAGAAGCTGCGGCGGCTACGTTTCTTCGTGAAAAAGGAATTGAACATCTGTTGATTGATTTACCAAGTGTAGACCGAGAAGAAGACGAAGGAAAATTAGCAGCTCATAAAGCTTTTTGGAACGTAAAAAACACCAAAGAACTTAATGCAGATGCGCGTTTAAATGCAACTATAACAGAAATGATTTATGTACCGAACGAAATAAAAGATGGCTTGTATTTTATTAATTTACAAATTGCTTCATTTGTAAATGATGCTAGTCCGAGTAAACCAGTTTTGTATAAAATAATAGATTAAGATGGATATAAGTACTGTATACGAATATTGCTTAAATAAAAAGGGAACTACCGAAACTTTTCCGTTTGATGAAGATACTTTATGTTTTAAAGTAGGAGGAAAAATGTATGCGTTATTAAGCTTATCAGAATGGGAACAAGGTGAATGCACATTAAACTTAAAATGCGACCCAGAACGAGCAATTGAATTGCGAGAAAATTACACTGAAATTTTACCTGGCTACCATATGAACAAAAAACATTGGAATACAGTGCATTGTAAAGGTTCTTTAAATTGGTTACTAATAAAAGAATTAATAGATCATTCTTATGATTTAGTGTATGCCAGTTTAACAAAAAAAATTAAAGAAAGTATTGAATAAAATAAAATCCCCAATAACTAATATAGTATCGGGGATGTTTTTGTATTTTTAATTGGATTATTTTTTCTTAGATACTTTTAATTTACCGTTACCTTGGATGGTAAAAGGCATAAGAAAACGACTGCGAACATTTTTTCCGTCTTTTATTGCAGGTCTCACTGTTTGCATTCTTGATAAAGCACTGATAACGGCATCTCCCATTCCGAATTCATCTCCTTTAATAATTTGAACATCTGTTACGCGACCATCTGTTTCCACAATAAATGAAGCAATAACTATATAATTCGTTTTTTTGGGAGTGTCTGGACTAATAAAAACACTGCTAAATGCTTTAGAAAAAGCAGTTATACTTTCTCCATGGTATATCGCTTTTGTATCTACTTCCTCTTGTGTAAAAACAAAAGTTAAATCATCTTGTTCTTGCGCCATAGCTTGAGTAGAACCAATTGTACACAAAAGGAGAAAAGCACTACAGAGTAAAAATATTTTTTTTTGAATTTCTTTTGAATTCATCTGTTTGATATTTTAATTATTAACTTTTTAAATAAGCTTATGATTCAGAACCTTGAATAGTAATCGGTACAGTAAATTGACTACGAACTACTTCTCCATCTTTTATGGCTGGATTCCATTTTTTCATTTTAAGCAATGCATTAACTGTAGCTGGTCCAGCTCCATATCCAGGATCTTCAAGTATTTCAATTTTACTTAAACTACCATCGGTTTCAATAAAAAAAGTAGCTACAACTCGAATTGAATGTGCTGGGTATCTATCTATTTTGAAGTTCTTCATAAACTCTCTGTAAAGCGCATTTACTCCACCTGGGTAAGTTGCATCTTTGGTATTGTTGTCTTTTTGGTGAACAGTTTTTTCTTTCTTAGACTTTTTCTCTTGTGCAAAACTAGCAGAAGGTATTGTTGAACATAAAAGTAAAAATACACTGCTTGTAGCAATAGATTTTTGTAAAAATTTTTTTGTTGACATTTTATTTGGTTGGTTAATTACTTATTGAATCATCAAGAACTCTCTCTAGTATTATTGGAAATGTAAACTGACTACGTACTGGTTGATTATTGTGGTATGCGGGTTGCCACAGTTGCATTTTCTCGAAGGCTTTAGTCACACATTCTTCTATATTATACCCAGGATCATTGTAGGCCTTGATATTACTAATACTTCCATTTTTTTCTATTACAAAAACAACAGGAATTTTGATTCGATTTTCTATAATTTTAGGACTCTCAAAATTTTGAATGAAATCTTTATTAAATTTTATTATTCCTCCGGGGTATTCAGCATGTTTTTGAACATATATAAAAACCTCGTCTTTATCTTCATTCATCAGTTGGTTAAATTCATTTGTTATGGGAATTTCATTTTCTTGTGCAGATAAATTGAAAAAAGTAATTAGAAACAAGAATATGATAAGGTTAATTTTCATTTACGTAGTTTAACTTTGTATAAAGTTAACAAAAAAAGAGAGTTAAGCAACTCTCTTTCTATGTACTAATACTTTTATTTTTTTTCAGGATTTACCTGAATGGTAATAGGTAAAGTAAATTGAGAAGCTTCAACTTCACCACTTTTCATAGCTGGCTTCCACTTTTTCATTGTTGGGAGTATATCTAATACTTGCTGGCCAACATCAAAACCTGGATCTCTTATTATTTTACCATCTACGATTGAACCATCTTTTTCTACTGTGAATGATACGATGACGCGAATCCTATCTTCAGTAAATTCTTTTGGAGTTCTAAACAAAGGAATAAATTCTTCGTTAAACGTTTTCATACCTCCAGGATATTCGGCTTTTACCCCAACTATTTGACAAATAACATTTGTTTGAGAATCTTGCTCTGGTTCTTTAAAGGTTTGTATTTCTTGAGCGTGCGCATTCATACTACTTAAAACAAAAAACACAATGCTTACTGTAGCAATTGCGATTGAATTTTGGCAAAGTGATTTTCTTTTTGTTAACATGATGTTTTTTGGTAGGTTGATATTTTATATTAATTGTATTTCACTGTAGTATAAAGCTTAATTTCATAATACAACTAAAACAAAAATGTAGTAAAGTGAATTCTCAATCTTTGTTTTAGGTATTCGAAAGATAATAAAAAAAGAGAGTTAAGCAACTCTCTTTCTATGTACTAATACTTTTATTTTTTTTCAGGATTTACCTGAATGGTAATAGGTAAAGTAAACTGACTACGAACGGCTTCGCCATTATGCATAGCCGGTTTCCATTTTTTTGTTTTGGCAAGTGCAGCTAATGTTGCTTCTCCAAACCCATATCCAGGGTCTCTAACTATTTTTACATCGTTTAAACTGCCATCTTTTTCTACAATAAATGTAATAATTACTCGAGCAGATGCTTCAGGAAAATCTGGAGTTACAAAATTTTGAATAAAATCTCTATTAAACTCTGCCATTCCACCAGGATAATTTGCTTGCTCTTGTACTGCTACAAAAACTTTATCTGGGTCATTTGACACTGCCTTTTCAACTGTTGCGTTTTTTTTCTCTTGTGCAAAAACAGTATATGTTCCTGCTGTGCATAGCAATAAAATAGCACTTGCTGCCGCCAATTTGTTTTGCCAAGGTTTGTTGTTTTTTGTAATCATAATAAAACGTTTTTTGGTTAGATTAAAGTTGAAAGAACTACTCAGCGGAAGTTCGTTTTGCAAATAGGTTTGTTGCAACAATAGTTGCAAATATTCTTGGGTTTCAGTTGAGGTGTTGGTTAAAGCATCATCTGCTAAAAATTCGTGATTTAAAGCAATACTCTTTTTATAAAAATATAGTAATGGATGAAACCATAAAAAGGATTTTATTCCTTCTATAAATAAAATGTCAAAGGTGTGGTTTTGTTTCGCGTGATTGTATTCGTGTAAAATAATTTTATTGTTCCAATCTATCGGAATAGCCAAAGGTAAATAGATAGTTTTGTAAAAGGAAAAGGGAGTGTCAACATTACCAAGGTACACAAATCTTTGTCCTCTGTTATAAATGATGGTTCCTAGCTTATCTAATTTTTGAAAAGCATAGAGATATCGAATAAATCTAAACAACATAAACACTACACCAAATATATAAATAGTCAAGATAATTGTGCGCCATGGAATATGCATAGTTTCTACACTACTCGCTGGTGTAATAATTACTTCGTTGAGTTCTTGTAGCTTAGTATTAATCATGGTTAGCTGATTGTTTGACTGTATGCTTATTAAGGGTAATAAGAGACCAAAGGTCAAGGTAAGCAATAAGTAAAAACGCTTAAAGTAATGATTCTTCCTTTTCTCTAACGCCACTTTATAAATGCCAAGGCTTAAGGCTAAAAAAATTGTTATTTTGGTAAGATACAATAACATAAGCTTATTTTTTTAGTTGTTCGTCTACAATTTTTTTTAAAGATTCTAACTCTTCTTTAGACATCTTGCTCTTTCGGGTGAAGAAAGAGGCAAAAGAAAATGCTGAATTGTCAAAGTGCTGTTCTACCAAATTGTTTAAATGTTGTTCAAAGTAGTCTTCCTTTTTTATTAATGGTGAATAAGCTCTTGAATTACCATAAGTTTTAAAAGTAATAAAACCTTTATCGGTTAATCGCTTTAACAAGGTAGCTAAAGTTGTAGGTGCAGGCTTGGGATCGGTGTAACGCTCTAGTAAATCCTTTGCAAAGGCTTCGTTTAAATCCCAAATGTATTCCATTAATTGTTCTTCTGTTTGTGGTAGTTTGATCATTTTTTACAGATGTTTCGTGTTTCAAAATTCCTTTATTATAATGCCTTACAAGCATCAAATTCTCTTTATTATCATAAATAAACCAAGGCCCAAAACAATAGTAATGCAAGCCTTTAATTGTGTCGATTCGAGTGTGTCCTTTTTGAGCAATTTTGCCATTTGGATGGTAAAATGTTACAGTAGCTACCCCTTCTTTGTACTGTTCTTTTTTATATAATTTACCATTTAGTCTATATCTCCAGATTCCTTTTTGCCAGCCATTGTTATCGTAACGACCGCTAATAATATTTTTATCCTTATTCTCTAGTTCTGTTTTAAAAATCCATTTACTTACTTTTTCATGATGGTTTGTTTGATTGATTTTACAACTTTGCATTAAGTAAAGTAGGAGTAAAAGAATAAACACTTTAATTACCCTCATGTCTATAAGTGTAGATTTGGTTCTACAAACATAGAATTAAAAAATATAAAAAACAAATCATTTATTTTTTTGTACTTTTCATTTTAAAATAAATTACATTGATATCAGAAGTTTACGAAATATTATTGCAGGGAAACACAAGTAGAGTGATGCGTTCAACTATGTTGTCTCAAATTCAACAACAACACAATGCGGTAGAGAAATTGTTAGGCTATTTGTTTGATACTACATCTAAAGTACAATTTTTAGCCAGTATAATTTTAGATGATTGGTTGATGAACGAAGCAGATTTGTTAGATAAATATATTGATTCTTTTATAGAGCAATTGCCTAAAGTTAAGGATGAAAGCACTAAGCGATTAGCAAGTAAAATGGCTTTGTTTTTAGTAAAGAAAAGAAAGGATAAGCTGTATCATGTAAATGAAGAATCTTTATTTAATCAATCTCTAGAATGGCTTACACAAAATTCAAAAGTAGCTACAGAAGCTAATGCCATACAAATAGTAACGCAATTGTGTGAGCAATATCCTCAAGGTGCTTTTATTGTCACAGAATTAATAGAAGTAAAATATGCCGAGAAAACCCCAGCGTATCAAAGTAGTGCGAAGAAACTACTACATAAAGTAAATAAGCTAAAAGCAAAACAGATTGCCGTTTAGCAATCTGTTGTTGTATTATCCGTGAATATGTTCTTTGTTTCCGTAACTCTGAATTAATTCGCCTTCAAAATCTAGCCATTCTTTCCAGCGTTTATCTACATCTACACGTTCGGTATATTTTTTAGCAAATTTTAAAAAAGTGGTATAGTGATTGGCTTCAGAAACCATTAAATCATAATAAAATTTAGCTAATTCTTCGTCTTTAATATTTTGGTAAAGTACTCTAAAACGCTCACAACTTCTTGCTTCAATCATTGCGGCAAATAATAAACGATCGATAAAAGCATCATTTCTACTACCGTCTTTTTTACAAAACTTATGTAATTGATTTACATAATCATCCTTGCGCTCTCTGCCTAATGTATACCCTCTTTCTTTAATAATATTATGTACCATCTGAAAGTGTTCCATTTCTTCAATAGCAATTGCGGTTAGCTCCGTTACTAAATCTTCATGTTCTGAATTATAAGTAATTAGAGTAATGGCATTTGTAGCAGCTTTTTGTTCACACCAGCAGTGATCTGTCAAAATTTCCTCTAAGTTGGATTCAGCAATATTTGCCCAACGAGGATCTGTCAATAATTTTAATCCTAACATAATTCCTTTTCGTTTGCTACAAAAATAGCAAATATTAAACAGTTTAAAAATGAACGAATAAAGCTTATTTTTACCATATGAAAACAGAATTGAAAGGGAAGCGTATTTTGGTAATTGGACAAGTTTGGCCAGAATCAACATCTTCTGCAGCTGGAAAGCGAATGTTGCAATTATTGGATTGTTTTAATCGATGGGGAATGGACATTTATTTTGGATCTACTGCTCATCCATCTGAATATAGCGATGATTTATCTTCTTTTGGTGTTTGTGAAGTTGAACTTTGGTTGAATGACAGACGCACAGATGCTGCTTTAGAACAATTACAGCCTGATGTAGTGATGTACGATCGATTTATGATTGAAGAACAATTTGGTTGGCGTGTGAGTCAGCAATGCCCTAATGCCTTAACTATTTTAGATACTGAAGATTTGCATTTTTTGCGATATGCTCGTCAAGAATGGAATAAAAATGGAAAAGGAAATTTAGAAGATTACTTGTATTCTGATCGAACAAAACGAGAAATAGCAGCTATTTTGCGTACAGATGTGTCTTTATTAATTTCTGCTGTTGAGTATGAATTACTTGTTTCTACTTTTGGCATTTCTCCAGAACTTTTATGGGTAGTTCCATTTATGGAAAATGAAATTAGTGAAGATCAATGGGAAAATTGGTTATCTTTTCAAGAAAGAAAAGATTTTGTGTTTATTGGAAACTTTATTCATGAACCCAATTACCAGACGGTTTTGCGGTTAAAGAAAGAAATTTGGCCCATTTTAAGTAAACAACTTCCCAAAACACAGTTAAATATTTATGGAGCATATCCAAGTCAAAAAGTACTGCAATTGCATAACGAAAAAGAACGTTTTCTAGTACACGGACGCGCAGAAGATGCTTTGGAAGTTATTGGCAAAGCAAGAGTTTTATTAGCTCCTATCCCTTTTGGTGCGGGTATTAAAGGAAAGTTTGTAGATGCTATGCAAGTAGGAACGCCTTCTGTTACAACAAAAGTAGGGGCAGAAGCAATGAGTAAAAATGACGAATGGCCTGGTTATATAACAGATGACACGAGTGAATTTATCAACAGGGCAATAGAGCTATATGAAAATGAAAAAAATTGGAAAAAAAAACAAAGAGCTGGTATTCAATTGCTAAATAAAGCATTTGCTAGCACTAAGCATTCAAATTTATTTTACATGCTCTTAATCAAAAGACTAGAGGGGCTAAAGAGCTTTAGACAAAAAAACTTTTTGGGAGAAATTCTAAAACATCATAGCGCGCAAAGCACAAAATATATGGCATTATGGATAGAAGAAAAGAATAAAAAATAACATAAATTATTACACAATTCCAATGGCTAGACCAATAGCTAATCCAATTAGCATAATTGCTACAAGATTTTCAATCGTTTTCATAGTTATTTTTTTTAATAATTTATTGCCAATAAATGCACCTAAAATAGCGCTTAGCATTAATGGTAATAGAGAAAAAATATCTTGACTAAAAGAAAGACGATCAAATTTTAGGCTATAAACACTTAAACGAGAAAAATCTACTAAAGTGGAAATCACAGTTGTTGTAGCAATAAAAGTAATTTTGTTCATATCTGTTTTTAAGAGAAAAACACTTCTTAACGCACCTTGATTACCTGTTAAACCACCAAAAAAGCCACTTAAAAAGCCACCAAGAGGAATAAGTCTTTTAGGAATAGAAATGTTTTTAAATTTTGAACTTAATTCTATACATGCTAAACTAATTAATAAAGTAGCAATCAAAAGCTTTAATACTTCTATCTGGCATTCTTTTCCCCAGAGCGTATAAGTAACTAAAGGTGTATCAGTGGGAATTTGAAGTAAAAGCCACGAGCCTAAAAAAGCTGCGATAATGGCTGTGATTCCAAATTGAAAAAAGATGGAGTAATTTATTTTTCGACCAACTAATAATAATTTAAAAAGATTATTAACTAGATGAATGATGCCAGTATAAATAATTGCTTCTTCTGTAGGGTAGTAAATCATCAAGAAAGGAGTAAGTAATGTACTTAGTCCAAAACTTGAAAAGAAAGTTAGTAGAGCTATTAAAAACGCTATTATCGATAAAATAATAATATCCATAATGATCTTAATTAAAACAGAGGTTAGCAAAAATGTTATTTACTGATGTAAAAATAAAAAGAGGTGCTGAAAAACACCTCTCTAAATTGTTATTATTTCATCATCTCAGTATAATACTTGTAGAATAGCGGAATAGTTTCGATTCCTTTCAAGTAGTTGAAAATACCAAAATGTTCGTTTGGTGAGTGAATAGCATCAGAATCTAATCCGAATCCCATCATAATTGATTTTGAACCTAACTCTTCTTCAAATAATGCTACAATTGGAATACTTCCTCCCGAACGAACTGGAATTGGAGTTACACCAAATGTATCTGTATATGCTTTTGAAGCTGCTTGGTATCCGATAGAATCAATAGGAGTTACATATCCTTGTCCACCATGATGAGGTTTTACTTCTACTTTAACACCTTTTGGAGCAATACTTTCAAAATGGTTTTTGAATAATTCTGTAATTTCTTCCCAGTCTTGGTTAGGTACTAAACGCATAGAAATTTTTGCAAAAGCTTTGCTTGCAATAACTGTTTTTGCACCTTCACCTGTATATCCACCCCAAATACCATTAACATCTAATGTAGGACGAATAGAGTTTCTTTCGTTTGTTGTATAACCAGCCTCTCCGTAAACATCTTCAATATCTAGTGCTTTTTTGTAAGCATCTAATGAAAATGGACGTTTTGCCATTTCATCTCTTTCTTCCCTTGAAAGCTCTTGAACTTTATCGTAAAAACCAGGTATTGTAATATGATTGTTTTCGTCGTGTAACGATGCAATCATTTTTGTTAACACATTGATAGGGTTTGCAACTGCTCCACCGTATAAACCTGAGTGTAAGTCTCTGTTTGGACCTGTTACTTCTACTTCTACATAGCTTAAACCTCTTAATCCTGTTGTTATTGATGGTTGCTCGTTAGAAATCATTCCAGTGTCAGAAATTAAAATAACGTCGTTCTTCAATTTCTCTTGATTTCTTTTTACAAACCATCCTAAACTTACCGAACCAACTTCTTCTTCTCCTTCAATCATAAATTTTACGTTACAAGGCAAAGAATTGTTTGCTACCATATATTCGAATGCTTTTACATGCATGAACATTTGTCCTTTGTCATCACAAGCACCACGTGCAAAAATTGCTCCTTCAGGATGAATTTCTGTTGTTTTGATTACCGGTTCAAATGGAGGAGAGGTCCATAATTCGATGGGATCTGCTGGTTGTACGTCATAATGTCCGTAAACTAAAACCGTTGGTAATGCTGGATCGATGATTTTTTCACCATAAACAATAGGGTATCCTGGTGTTTCGCATAGTTCTACAAGATCACATCCTGCATCTTCTAAACTTTTTTTCACAGCTTCAGCTGTATTAAAAACATCTTGGGAATATGCGCTATCTGCGCTAATTGAAGGTTTTTTTAACAGTTCAATAAGCTCATCTATAAGACGTTGCTTGTTTTCTTGAACAAATTGTTTTGAATCTTTCATAGTAAAATAGAGAGAGTGTTATTATCTTTTACAAACATAAGAATAAAAAAAAATTATTTTTTTCTTGCAGATTAAAAAACAGGTTGTATATTTGCAACGTCTTAAAAGAACAATACTACATATGTTCTAAACCACTAGCGGGTGTGGTGAAATTGGTAGACACGCCAGACTTAGGATCTGGTGCCGCAAGGTGTGAAGGTTCGAGTCCTTTCAC
This sequence comes from uncultured Flavobacterium sp., assembly GCA_947626185.1. GTDB lineage: Bacteria > Bacteroidota > Bacteroidia > Flavobacteriales > Flavobacteriaceae > Flavobacterium. The sequence continues at coordinate 61,038 of CANQRD010000002.1, read as the reverse complement.
CCGCACTAAAGCCTCTTTTTTTAAAGAGGCTTTTTTTATTTACCAGGCTCTTTTGCTGGTTTGAATAGGTTTTGTTATATCAAATTCTACAGTAAAACTATTTTTTGAACCAACACGTTGTAAGTTGTAAGTATAGATATTATTGTCAATAGTTACCCACCAAATGTTGGCAGCTGCTGCAGGAATAGTAAGCGCAGTTTCTTGGTCGGCAGGAAAGTATTGTACGTTGGCATTACCAGTGTTTGTAGAAGTACCGCCATACATTGTTACTTCGTCTGGTTGTCCATTTGGTTTTCGATGATCGTGTTTTAATTCGATTCTGTCTCCTTTTAAAGTATAAATCCATGTACGAGATAAATCATCGCCAACAAAAAAAGAAATTTTCACTTTTCTATTATCGCAAGAAGATACAAACATTATTAATTCTTTATTAGCAAAGTCCGATGGTATTGGAAAAGAGGTTATTTTTCCTGCATAAGCTTTTCCGCAATGTTCAGCTAAATTGGTAATAAACTCTTTTGGAAAGTTGTTCTGTGTTTGTGCATCTGTTTGAAGGAAACTAAATAAAAATAGGATGCTTAGAAGAATAGTTTTCATTTTTTAAATTATTGAATTAATTACCAAGATAGCCTTTATTATACAATTGTTACTAGAGGATTGTTTTAACTTATTGTTGCTATAAATAGTTGAATTCTTTTTTAGTGAAAGAATTATTCGCTTTTAGAATAGATTAATCTTTTTATTTTAATTAAAAAAGTTATTTTTACCCTAATAACTTTATTATCATACCAAAAAAATGCAAAAAATAATAGTATTAACATTCACTTTTTTCTGTTCAATTTTATGCTTTGGACAGACTTCTGAGCAAGAAAAATTAATTGAATTGGGAAAAGCATATAAGGAGTTTATGTTTCGCAACGAACCTACCAGAGATATTTATATAGATATTCAGGTAAACGTGCCAAATAATTTAAAGACAACCACCAGTTTTATATTACAATGTATTACAACTAAAAATAAATTGTTGTCAACTCCTTTTTTAACTCTTCCTAATGAGCAAACGCTAAAGCAGCTTTATATTGTAAAGGCTATTAATTTGAACTTGAGAGAAGAAAATAGAATTGATAATTATCGCTTGATTGATAATTTAATGACAACATCTATTTCTAACTATGAATTGGTAGATAATTATTACGGAATGTTATTTACTGCAGTTGGTAATAAAAACCAACCTTTTGATTTTTCTAAAGTAGATTTTTTACTAAAAAACTATAATCTAAAAGACGAAACAGAAAAAGGAATTTTCTTTTTGCGTTGTATGGATTATTGTGGTAAAACGATTTGGGGTTACATCAATAATTATCGACCTGCTAACACACAAAAAGCATTAGAAAATATTGATAAATTTCCTAAATTTAACGGAAGAGTATATTATCAATATACCGATTTTTATTTTCCTGATTTTGATATAAAAATATTAGATAATGAAGGCGAAATGAGTTATAAAGATTATTATCTAAATAAATATTACGAAACTTTGTTATATAATCTTCTATGTTTAAATAATGAAGGAAGATCAGAAAAGGAAAGAAACGATTTATTATTAGGTTCTATATTAAAAGATAGAAGTTTATACAAGTATTCTACCAACAAAAAAGTATTAGAATCTATTTTTATAGATGAGATTACTAATTTAGAAAAGCAATCATTTTGAATTTAAAAACGATACTTATTAATTTTTTCGAATATGAATTGTACACTAGTAAAACATTGAGTATTACTACGGGTACAATTATTTTTATTGTATCAACACTACTTATAACAAAGTTTATACTTCGATTGCTAAAAAAAGCAGTTTCGAAAAGTACTTCTATTGAAAACACTGCGCGTTTAAGAAGTGTTTTCAACTTCGTTAATTACTTTGTGTATCTAATTACAATATTTTTTATTTTAAATGCGATTGGAATAAATATCACTATGTTTTTAACTACCTCAGCTGCGTTGTTTGTAGGGTTAGGTTTTGCATTACAGGATATTTTTCGCGATTTAATAGCTGGAATTTATATTCTACTAGATAAGACGTTAAATGTAGGAGATGTTATTGAAATTGAAGGCAAGGTAGCTCGTGTAAAGGCTATTCATCTTCGCTGTACTATTTTAGAAACAAGAAATAGAAAAGATATAGTAATGCCCAATAGAAAATTGATAGATGATATTTTGAATAATTGGACACACGGCGATCCTGTTATCCGTGCAAGAATTGATGTTGGTGTTTACATTGGAACTGATACCGATTTGGTTCGTGAAGTATTATTGAGTTGTGTTGAAAATCACCCAGATGTTTTAAAAGATCCAAAACCTATAGTACTTTTAGATGAATTTGGCGAATCATCTATTCGTTTTATTCTGTATTATTTTATCGATCAGGTTTTTGATAATGATAGAATTTCTAGTTCTATTCGCTTTGAAATAGATAAGAAATTCAAATTAAATAATATTAATCTACCTGTTCCAGTAGTGAAGTTAGAAAGATAATTTTTACTGATTAATTAGTTGAATTATATATACCAATATTTAAAATAGTATTTTTGCTTTTTTAATTAAAACAATGGCAACCAAATATTCCGGAACAGGAAAGAATTCACCAATAGCAATAGTGAATAAAAAACCGTCAACAAAAAGAAAACCAACAAATAATAGAAACAGAAAACGAAATAAAAAGTCTGCTTCTGTGTGGCTTCGTTTGTTGTGGACTATTGGGGTTATGATAGTTTTGGCTGTTGGAATTTGGTTTGGAATTACTTTTCAAGAAGGACTTAAATACTTTTTTAGTGCCGATAGAAAAAGTACTGACGAAAAATCATTTTTCGATTTTAGGACTGTTGAGGTCTTAGAAAGGCACAACGAAAAAATAATAGGTTTTGACGTGTCGCAATACCAAGGCGTAATTGATTGGTCAGTTGTAGATTCTGTTGCAAATCATTCTGCTTTAGAATTTGTATTTATTCGAGCAACAATGGGAGTTGACGGAAAAGATAAAGCGTTTAAACTAAACTGGAAAGAAGCTAGAGCAAATCACTTTATGCGTGGAGCTTACCATTATTATCGACCAGATGAAAATTCATTAAAGCAAGCTGAAAATTTTATTCAAACAGTAAAACTTAGCGAAGGAGATTTTCCTCCTGTTTTAGATATAGAAGAACGACCTAAAGGACAATCGATGGAAGATTTGCGTTTAGGATTGAAGCGTTGGATAGATACAGTAGAAAAGCATTATGGTGTAAAACCAATTTTATATTCTGGAGAAAACTATTACATCAATCATCTAGAAAAATGGTTTCCAGATCATGTAATTTGGATTGCTAATTATAACTTTTTTGTAGAAGAAATTAAGCCTGAGTGGCACTTTTGGCAATTTACAGAAAAAGGTGTGGTTAAAGGAATTGATGGAAAAGTTGATCTTAATATTTTTAATGGCTCTAAATCAGATATTCGAGCCTTATTAATCAAATAGATTATGACTTAACGTCAAAAGCATCTCTAATAGCGTTGCCAAGTTGTGTAAAACACATAACTAATATAAACATAGCAAAGCCTGGTAAGATTGCTAAATAAGCTTTACCGACCAATATATAATTGTAATTTTCTTTAATCATTGCTCCCCAACTTGGTGTGGGTACTTGTGTACCTATTCCTAAAAAGCTTAATCCGCTTTCTATTAATATTGCAGAAGCAAAGTTAGCGGCAGAAATAACAATTAATGGTGCCGTGCAATTGGGTAATATATGTTTAACGATAATTCTAAAATCAGAATAACCTAAAGCTTTTGCAGCTGTAATATATTGTTGTTCTTTTAAGCTTATTACCTGACCTCTTACAACTCTAGCTACTTCAACCCACATTGTTAAGCCAACTGCAATAAAAACTTGCCAAAAACCTTTGCCAAGAGCTAAAGTAATAGCGATAACTAGTAAAAGTGTAGGAATAGACCAAAAAATATTGATGATCCAGAGAATAAATGCATCTAACTTTCCACCATAAAATCCAGAAGCTGCACCCAATATAACTCCGATTAATAGAGATACTGATACGGCAACAAAACCAATAACAATAGATACTCTTGATCCGATTATTAATCGACTTAAGTAATCTCTTCCTTGATTATCAGTTCCTAATAAAAAAACTTTGTGTTGTACTAATTTTTTTCTTTCATCGGATGAATAGCCTGATAACGATAACCCAATTTCTTCAGTAGCTGTTTTTATCTCAGAATAAGGGGTATAGTATAAGCTGTCGTTTGCTATACGATAGTTATTGACTGGAATTTGAGTTGGAATTACTTCTCTTCCTAAAAAAAGCTCTTTCCAATTAAAGGGCTGTATTTGCGGTAAAACAATCATATCAACACTAAAGCCTGGTTGTTTCGAACGGACTGAAAGTTCGCCAGCATTTGCATTCATAGTTTTATCAGGAACAATAAAGTAGGCAAGTGCACTTAGAAGAATGAAGAAAATGATAATCCAAAAACACAAAACGCCCCGAAAATCTTTTTTAAATTTTCGGAGCGCAATACTTGTGTTACTATTATTTTTTATTGTCATTTATGATAAACTAATAAGCTGATTTTAATGACTTAATGGATTTGTTTGATACTCCATTTGTATTGTTTTTGATGTCTTTTAATATCTTAACACCTTCTTCAATATATACGTCGCTTTCCAAAATTTCATGCCATCTATCTCTTTTTTGTTTTAAGATAGTATCTGTTTCAATTTTTTCTAACTCCGATGGTAAAGATGAAAACTTTAAGTGATTATTGTATTTAGAAATAGCTTTGAATTTTTTTGCTTTCTCGTCAATTTCTTTTTGTTTTTCTTGATACTTTTCTAAGTTTAAAGAAAAAGTTTTTTCGTCTTTTCTTTTATTAACCCATTGAGCACTTTCATCAATTAGCTTAAACTGGTCGTTTTCACTTATACGCTTTCTACTCGCATTGATTACTGACGTAAAATTATTAGCATAAGGGGTATAATTGGCACGTTCAATCTTATCCCATGGCATAGCATTTTCGATGTCTCTTTCACCCATATCTATATATGAATATCTATCTGGTAAAACAATATCGCTCAACACACCTTCTCTTTGTGTAGATCCACCATTAATTCTATAAAACTTTTGTAGTGTTACTTTTAAAGCACCAAGATCTCCAAAAGGTTGCGTTTTTAGCAATTCATTTAAATCAATCACATTTTGTACTGTCCCTTTTCCATAGGTATGTTTACTACCAATAATTAAGCCTCTCTTATAATCTTGAATAGCAGCTGCAAAAATTTCTGAAGCAGATGCAGAGAAGTTATTTACTAGAACAACTAACGGACCGTCCCAAACAATTTGGGTGCCTTTGTCATCGAGAATTTGTTGTTTTCCGCGAGATGATTTTACCTGAACAACTGGTCCTTCTTTCGAAAACAAACCAACCATGTCAACAACAGTTTGCAATGATCCTCCCCCGTTATTTCTTAGGTCCATAATAATACCATCAACATTTTGTTTTTTAAGCTCAATAATTTCCTTTTGTACATCTGTAAATGCATTTCGGTTGTCTTTGTTTTCAAAGTTGATGTAAAATTTTGGCAAGTGAATTAATCCATATTTTTTATCTCCTTCTTCAATAATAGTCGATTTTGCAAACGTTTCTTCAAATTCAATTACTTCGCGGGTAATGGGAACTGTTTTTATTGTTCCATCAATACTTTTTATAGTTAAATATACAGTAGTTCCCTTTTTTCCTTTGATCAGTTTTACCACATTATCTAGGCGAACACCAACAACGTCAACAGGTTCTTCGTCTTGGCTTTGTGCAACTTTAATAATAATGTCTCCAACTTCTATCTCTTTTCCTCTCCAAGCAGGACCACCTGGAACAAGTTCGTTAATTTCAACACCTTCTGTTTTCTTTCTCAATACTGCACCAATCCCTTCAATGCTTCCGCTCATACTGGCATCAAACTTTTCTTTGTTTTCTGGTGCAAAGTAAAATGAATGCGGATCGAATCTTTCAATAATAGAATTTAAGTAAATGGAGAACCAGTCTTTTCGTTCAAGATCGCCAATCACGTCAAAAAACTCATCCAAAGATTTTTTGGTACTTTCTCTGGCTTCTATTTCAAGTTGTTCAAAAGTTTTCTTTTCTTTTGGTTTATCTGTTTTCTTTTCTTTTTTCGTGTTTTGAATTGGATTGTCCATTTCGTCAAACTCGTCAATTTCTACCTCTTTTCCTTCCTGTATTTTTAAGTTATCAGTTACGGTTGCAAGGGTGTTTAATTTTAATTGCTTTCTCCAACGATCAATTAATTCTGCTTTGTCTTTTGCATACGGAATACTGTCGTATTCTGCATTAAAAGTTTCATCTTTAGTAAAATCAAAAGGCTTTTCAAGCACCTCTTTATAGATGCCTTTTGCCTCGTCCATACGTTGAGTAATTCTGTTGTAAGTAAGATCAAAGAATGATAAATCTTTCAATTGAATCATATCATCAATTAAAAGTTCGTAAACAGCAAATTCATCTAAGTCCGATTGTAAAAAATATCGTTTCATCGGATCAAGTGCCTTAATATATTCTGCGTATACTTTTTTAGAGAAATTATCGTCTAATTTAGCAGGATCATAGTGTGATTTTTCCAATAAATAGGTAATCAATTCTAGTAGAAATTGATCTTTTTCAGGCGTTTCTTTCTCTTTTTTCGGCATAAAGCCCCATAATACAGCCGAAACAGCAATAAGAATAATAATAACCTTATAATTTCTTTTCATAAATGCCCAAATAGTATTCATTAAATTGTTTTGAACTAAAGTAGTTAAAAAAGTAAAGTAATAATTAAATATGTAGATAATTATTTGTTAAAGGCTATATAAATAATCGAATTAGACTGATTATTAGCTGTCATTAACTCTAAAATAAATAAATGTTTTACATAATAATTGTTACTTTTACGAAAGTAATTAAAAAAATAAGATGATGCAAAAACCATTGATACTTGTTACCAATGATGATGGAATAACAGCTCCTGGAATTAGAGCATTAATAGATGTAATGAAAGAAGTAGGTGAGGTTGTTGTGGTTGCCCCCAATAGTGCTCAATCAGGAATGGGGCATGCTGTAACTTTAAATAATACATTAACGTTAGAAAAAGTAACCATTGATGAAGAAATTGACAATGAATATGCTTGTTCTGGAACTCCAGTTGATTGTGTGAAAATTGCATTGTCTCAAGTGTTAGATAGAAAACCAGATTTATGTGTTTCTGGTATTAATCACGGTTCAAATTCATCCATTAATGTAATTTATTCTGGTACGATGAGTGCTGCAGTAGAAGCGGGAATGAGTGGGATACCTGCAATTGGCTTTTCGTTGTTGGATTTTAGTTGGAATGCTGATTTTGAGCAAATAAAACCAATTATAAAAAAAATCACTCTAGAAGCAATTAAACATGGTATGCCAAATGATGTTGTTTTGAACGTAAATTTACCAAAGTTAAAAGCGGAAGAAATAAAGGGAATTAAAATTTGTCGACAAGCAAAAGCAATTTGGGAGGAAGACTTCGAGAAGCGTTTAAGTCCGTATGGCAAGGAATATTATTGGTTAAAAGGAGAGTTTGTAAACAAAGATAAAGGAGAAGATACAGATGAATGGGCGTTGAAAAATGGATATGTTTCTGTAGTTCCTGTTCATTTTGACCTAACTGCGCATCATGTAATTAATCAAATCAATAACTGGGATTTATATTAAAATGAGTAAAAAAGCAAAAGATATATTAATAGGTTTTGTAGTAGGTGTAATTGCTACAATTATAGGAGCAGAATTGTATTTACACCTGGCAACCAACTTCGATTTATTTAGAGATTTCGATTTTATCATTAAAATGGGGTTGTTAGGAAGAGTAGTGGCTATTGGCAGCTTGTTAAACTTGGGAGTTTTTACTCTTTTTATTAATAAAAGAGCAGACGACAAAGGCAGTGGATGTATTTTGGCGGTTATATTAATTACAATCATTATCCAATTTTTGTAGATGAAGTATTACATTATTGCAGGAGAAGCTTCGGGAGATTTGCATGGAGCTAATCTAATTAAGGCCCTTAAAGAAAAAGATGACAAGGCCGAATTTCGGTTTTGGGGAGGGGATTTGATGCAAAAAGCTGGTGTTACGTTGGTGAAGCATTATAAAGATCTTGCTTTTATGGGTTTTGTAGAGGTTATTCAGAACTTGAATACAATTCTTAAAAACATAGCTTTTTGTAAAAAGGATATTGAAAGTTATCAGCCAGATATGCTAATATTTATCGACTATCCTGGCTTCAATATGCGTATTGCTAAATGGGCAAAACAGAAGAGAATAGAAACTCATTATTACATATCGCCACAAATATGGGCGTGGAAAGAAAACAGAATAAAAGCAATAAAAAGGGATGTTGATTTTATGTATGTTATTCTACCATTTGAAAAAGATTTTTACGAAAAGAAACATAATTTTCCTGTAACTTTTGTGGGTCATCCTTTGATTGATGAAATCGAAAATTTCAGATCTAAACAAAAAGAGGATTTTAGAGAAAAATATAATTTAGACGACAGACCCATTATTGCACTTTTACCAGGAAGTAGAAAGCAAGAAATTACGCGTCTTTTGGTTGAAATGTTGACAGTTATTAAAAAACATCCAGAATATCAGTTTGTAATCGCAGGTGCTCCGGGTCAAGAACCAGAATTTTACAAACAGTTTATAAAAAATAACAATACTTTTTTTGTATCTAACGATACCTATTCGTTATTAGATGTTGCACATGCAGCACTTGTAACTTCTGGAACAGCCACTTTGGAAACAGCTTTATTTAAGGTACCACAGGTAGTTTTATATAAAGGAAATCAGATTTCGTATGAAATAGCCAAACGAATTATTACCTTAAAATACATTTCTTTAGTCAATTTAATTATGGATGATGATATTGTTGTTGAATTGATACAACGCGATTGTAATCCGCAAAGAATTGAAAAAGAGTTTAAGAAAATCGTAAAAGGAGAATTTAGGAGTAAAATTTTATTGGATTATGAAAAATTAATTCATAATTTAGGCGGACAAGGTGCTAGCAATTTAGCTGCTGCTGAAATGCTAAAGAATCACTTTGATAAAATTGTCATGTAGAATTTAAAAAAATGTTATGAGTTACAAAATAGTATTACCTTCTTTATTGCTTAGTTTAGGTTTAATGAGCTTTAGTCAAACACAAGCTTCAACTATAAATAAACCAAATTCTGGTAAGAAAAATGGAACAACTATTTTAAAAGAAAGCAAAAAAACAGACGAGGAAATAAAAAATCAAGTAGACGCACTCTTAGATGAGATGAGTTTATTTAAAAATGAAGAAAATAATAGTGCAGAGTTATCAGAGTTAATTTTGAGTGCTGCATTTGATTATGAAGGTGTACGCTATCGTTTTGGCGGTTCTACTCGTAATGGATTAGATTGTTCAGGTTTGGTTACTAATGCTTTTAATGACGCATCGTCTATAAATTTACCAAGAAGTTCAGCAGATATGGCTAAAATTGGCGATAAAGTTAGTAAAGATGAAGCTCAACGTGGGGATTTGATTTTTTTCCGTACTGGGAAAGTAAACAGAATAAGTCATGTTGGAATTATCACTGAAGTACTGGACGATGAGATAAAATTTATCCATTCTTCTACAACAAAAGGAGTAATCGTTTCTACAACAAAAGAAGATTACTACAAAAAACGCTTTGTGCAAATAAACAGAGTGTTATTAGATGATACTATATAGACTTTCAAATGACTATAAATGGTAAAGAGAATTTTAATGCGTTTTGCTTATGAAACCATTAAAATTCTCTTTTTTGTTTTATGCAACTGCTTTAATAATAGGTATTCTTATTCAAGAATATTTGAGTGTTTTTTCTTCTATACTGCTATTTGCTATTCCTGTATTATTCTTAGGTATTAGTTTATGGTTTAAAGAAGCTAAATGGCAGTTTATATCTAAAAATATTTATTTTTTCGGAGCTTCATTTTACCTTATTTGTATGACAATGGGTATAGGTGCTGCAAAATATTATAATTGGGTAAAATATCAACATAATTACATACAATACTTGACGGATTCTTCTGATGAAGTAGTTGTTTTCACAATTTTTGAAAAAGATAAAGTAGGAAAGATACATACTAATTTTGTTGTTGATATTACAGCTGTTAATTCTATTTCTTGTAGAGGAAAAGCTATTGTTTCTTTGCCTGATAGTTTGCTTAAGCCAGGTTTACGCTTGATGGCAATAGGTAGGTTTGTTGATTTTCAAGCTACGGCGAATCTTGGACAGTTTGATTATGCTACCTATATGCAACGAAAGCAAATTTTTAAAAGATTTACGGTAAAAGAATTTGAAGTTATTGGTAGAGAAAATAGCTTATATTTTCATATAATAAACTTTAGATATTTTCTTAAAGAAAGAATTGAAGAAAATAGTCATTTTACATCATCAACAAAATCATTTCTTACCGCATTGCTTTTAGGCGATCGAACAACTATTGATGGCGCCATTGTATCTTCATTTCAACGACAAGGTATTATGCATGTTCTAGCCATTTCAGGGTTACATATTGGTATAATATATATGTTTTTGTCGTGGATAACCATACATTTACCTAAGCGTTTAAAAATGCTGATTATTTTGGTTTGTTTGTGGATTTTTGTTTTCCTTTCTGGATTCTCTCCATCTGTTTTTAGAGCTGTTTTCATGTTTTCGCTCATTGCAATTGGAAAAGGTATTGGAAACAGACAATCTACTTTAGAAGTAATAGGACAGGCATTGTTTTTAAGTTTATTGTTTTGTCCTGTTTGGCTGTTTGATGTTGGTTTTCAATTGAGTTATATGGCAGTAATTGGTATTGTTTGGTTGATGCCTTTGTTTAAAAACTGCTATTCTGCCAACAGACTTATAAATTATGTATTGAGTCTTATTTATGTTTCGATAGTAGCTCAAATTAGTGTTTTACCACTACAATTGTATTATTTTAATTCTTTATCACTTACTTTTTTGTTGAGTAATATTATTGTTATTCCGTTGGTTACTGTTTTATTAATTGGTGGTATTATTTACTTAATTACTGCCTGGACATTTTCTGAAGTTTCTGAAGTTTTATCTTTTGTATTGAATAAAATAGTTAGTGTTTTATTGTATTTGGTTAATAGTATCGATAGTTATAGCGTTTATACCCAGTTAAAAATATATTGGTCTCATAATCAGGTAATTATTTTGTTGGGATTAATTATTTTGGTAGGAATATTTTTATATCAACCTCGATTTAGGAATATCTATTTTTTGGGAATCTATTCTTTATTAGCGGTTGTTATTATTTGTTTTTCTGTTAATACAGAGAAGCAAATATTTATAATAGCATCATCCTATAAAAATCAGCCAATGCTATTATTTCCAACTTCTGAAAATTTAGTTGTTTATGGGAATGATAGTTTACAATCTAGCTCACTTGTAAAAAGTTATCAAAAATATTTTAAGAAACAAGAAGTTATGATGCTTCCACTTCAATATGTTTATCAATTAGATAGAGATAATCTGCTTCTAGTTCTGTCTGATGAGATGAGTTATTACCAAATCGATCAGCAGATTGACTATATTCTGATACAAGATAATTGTAAAATTAATTACGATAGATTGTTGATGAATACAAAGCCAAAGGAAGTGATTATTGGCAAGGAAATGACCAAATGGTATAAAGATATGTTGGTAGAAAGTTGTTTGAAAAATAATATCCCTTTTCACGATATTCGTCAAAAGGGATATTGGTGTTTTATTTCTACTTTGTAGTATTAATATTCAATAGTAATTCGTCAGCTGTTCTGTAACCCACAATTGTATTTGCTACTTTACCGTTTTTGTCAATAACTATCATAGTCGGATAGCCAGGCACTTGAAGAAACATTGTTAGCTCATGTGTAGCGTTTCTTCCTTTTCTGTTTCTATCAAAAGAAGGGTTAGTGAATTTTTTACCTTGAAAAGTAATTTCTTCATTTCCTTCAGCATTGAATTTTACTGCATAATAGTTTTTGTTAATAAACTCTACAAATTTAGGGTCTGAAAAGGTGTTTTTGTCTAGCATTTTACAAGGTCCGCACCAATCTGTATAAACATCAACAAAAATTGGTTTTGCATTTTTCTTTTGAGCTGCGAGAGCTTCGTTAAACGGCATCCATTTAATTTCTTGCGCATTTGAAGTTATTGCAGTTAGTACAAATGCGAATAAGAATAGCATTTTTCTCATATTATAATTAATTTTTGTGTTTATTTTACTCCGTGCATTAATCGTTTCATAATCGGATTAAGTGCTATAACAAGAATTCCTGCTACAATTGGAACTATTGTAAAAATTAGGAAGAAAGTTGATAAAGAATATTTTTCTGTAATGTGCTCAATTTGTCCTCCTAGTTTTGCTGCTAAATTATTTCCAATTGCAATTGCCAAATACCACATACCAAACATAAAGGCAATCATTCTTGCAGGAACTAATTTAGAAACGTAAGAGAGTCCAACAGGTGACGAGAATAATTCTCCTAATGTATGGAAGAGGTAAGCAAAAACTAGCCACATCATTGAAACTCTGTCTCCTTCTGTAATTCCGTTTGCACCATATGCAAGAACTCCAAATCCGATTGCCATAATAATTAATCCTAAACCGTATTTAATTGCTGCTGGCGGATTGTATTTCGAATCCCAAAGTTTAGATACCAATGATGCAAATGCAATGATAAAGAACGAGTTTAGAATAGAAAACCATGATGCTGTAATTTCTACCTGATTGTCTTTTATTTCAGTAACTTTTGCTTGTACAATATTCGGTTTTTTATCTTGCGTTGCATAGTTTGCAATTAGTTTGTCTTCTGTTTCTTTATTTAAAATATGGTAAGTACCTAATTCTTCATAAATGTTTACGGTAGATCCTATTGCGTATTCCGAACGATTAGAAATAATAGTACTTGTTTCTACAACTTTGTCATTTGCATTAGGTACAAAGCTATCTGTAACGGGCTGATAGTGATAGATAGGTTCGTTATCATCATTTAATTTTGGTGTTCCATCTGCATTTAAAAGAGGCGTTTGTACGGCTGTATAATCTACTTGATATGCGTGTGAAGACCAATCTCTGTCTAACATCCAAACAACAGCTCCCCAAACTCCAATAAAAGTTAAGATTAAAACAATGTTTGAAACCAATGCTTTTTTGTATGTTTTTTTAGCTAAAAGATATAATACATATGAAATAAGTATTAGCGGAATAATAGTAAGTAATGTATTAAATATCTTGAATAAAAATGCAATATTACCAGATAAGATACGCTGTGTGTTATCTCTTGCAAAAATTACTAATGAGGTAGCTCCTTGTTCAAAAGACATCCAGAAGAAAATGGTAAAGAATGCAAAGATAATTACAGCTATCATTCGATCTCTAACAATTCTGGTATAACGAGCAATACGCCAAATAACAAGAACTAAAAATACAATTAAACCAAAAACAATTCCTACCGTAGAACCATCATATCCCATAATTTGTGTAGGGAATAGGTTAATATTTCCAACAATTCTAAATACATCGTCAAATGCATACATCAATCCAATGATGGTTGTAATAACAATTAAAATATAATCGATTGTAGTGAAAGGATTTCTTTTTAAAGCATCTTTTTCATCTGTAGACATATTTGTTGTATCTATCACCTCTTCTTTATCTGAACGTACTTCTTCTTTAGGTACATCACCAATATTGCCAAAAATAGGTTTAGCTAACCAGAATTGTAAAGTTCCTAATAGCATGAAAATACCTGCTAATCCAAATCCCCAATGCCATCCAACTCTTTCACCTAAATATCCACATAGCATCATCCCGAAGAAAGCACCTGCATTTACCCCCATGTAAAAAATGGTATATGCACCATCTTTCTTTTCTGGAAAAGACTTATACATTTCAGATAAAATAGAGGTCATATTCGGCTTGAAAAAACCTGTTCCAATAACCAAACAACCTAATCCAATGTACATAAAGGTTTCTCCTTCTAATGCCATTGAAGCATGACCTAATGTCATAATCAAAGATCCGATTACAACTGCCCATCTATAACCTATGTATTTATCAGCAAGAATACCACCAAAAATAGGCGTAATATAAAGTAGCATTGCGTAGGTGGCAAAAAGTGCTCCTGCGTCTGCAACATTCCAACCCCAACCAGTATTAATCCCTATAACGGACATTGTTAAGAACTGAATCAGAAGAACTCGCATTCCGTAGAATGAGAAACGCTCCCACATTTCTGTGAAGAATAATACAAATAAACCAGCTGGATGACCCAGTACTTTAGTGTCAAAAAAGTTGGTTTGTGTTGTTGTGTTTGTTTGCATATTGTGTTATTTAATAATTTTCGGAGAGTAAGATAATTAAATTTATCTTATTTCATGGTTAAAAATGCGGAATGTATTTCAATTGATTGATGTTTTTTATTATTGATTTTTTTCTAAAGGCCTTATAATTAATTTATCATAAATAATTAATGAAATAACTGAAAACATGCCAATTCCAAAAACAACGTACCAAAGTTTGTTTGGATCATAAGTATCCCAAAGCATTTGAGTCATTTCCCAATGACCCATATGTAATTTTTGTTCAGCCAAAGAAAAATATTCGTTCTTTGAAAAAGGAAAATGTACTTGGCTTATATCAATGCTTTTTGCGGCTGCATAATCTTTAAACGATTGTATAGCATTTGTCCAATCTATAGATTCTGCTTTTAGATTGAATTTTTTTTCAAAAGCCGAAATAGGTATATTTAACACTTTTGCGCCTTGTTCAATAAATTGTTCGTGACTTACTACCTCTGGCATTTCAATATCTCTAGTAGCCATTTCTCGTTTCAATAAAGATAGCTTGTCAGACCATTTTTGGTATAATGTTCCAGATATATAACTTGTAACAAAATAACTTGCTGCAACAGGTAAAAAATAAGTTCCTTGGTATAAGCCTTCTTTTCCTTTTGGCGTTATCAAGGCAATAAATGAAGATACTGTTGGGCTAGACATCATTTCTCCAATAGAGAATATCATAGTTCCTAAAATTGCAAATAGTGGATTGTTCGTATAGAATGTTAATCCAACCCCAATACTTGCAATGATTGCACCACGTATTACAGCATTGATATGGCGCATTTTTGTAACAAAATACGAAATAAATACTTGGAAGAATATGATCATGAACGAGTCAATATTGGTAAACCATTCGGGTTTTACTTGTCCATCTTGCGTTAATAATTCTGCAAATGCTGGTACATTTTCGTTAATCCAATTACTTAGAATAGAGGAATTCACCCAA
This sequence comes from uncultured Flavobacterium sp., assembly GCA_947626185.1. Classification (GTDB taxonomy): domain Bacteria; phylum Bacteroidota; class Bacteroidia; order Flavobacteriales; family Flavobacteriaceae; genus Flavobacterium. The sequence continues at coordinate 45,604 of CANQRD010000002.1, read as the reverse complement.
TCTTCAATGAAGTTTGGTAACGTGTTGAATAATTGATTAAACATAGTCCAGAAACCAATCATCAATACTAGTAATAATCCTAAGCGAATATCTTTCAGGGCTTCAAATATTCCCATAAGAGAATCTGCAATGGCTTTACCAATAGAATCTTTAGGTTTTTCTATTTTTGGTTCTTTGTAGAATAATAATAGAATTACTAAATTTATGGCTATTACTACGGCTGCCTGGATAAAAATAATTTTCCAACCAAAACTTGTTCGTAAAAAAGATGACATACCAGGGCCAACAAATCCACCAATGTTTACCATCATATAAAAAATACCAAAACCGATTGTTCCGGTGGTTTCATTAGTATTTCTAGCTACAATTGCAGAAGCTACCGGCTTAAAGAATGCTGCACCAATAGCAACAAGTAAAAATACAAGATAAACATTTGTATAGCTAGTTACTTCTCCCAATAAGTAATAACCAAGAATCATGATGACAAAAGAAATGGCTAGTGATAATTTATATCCAATTCTATCGGCAATAACCCCGAAAAATAGTGGAAGGAAATATAATATACCTACAATGTTTCCCATTATATTTCCTTTCTGAATGTGGTTAAAACCTAAACCGCCCATATCGGTTGAGCCTACTAAATAAAGACCAAATAGTGTGTAAATTCCGTACCAAGCCCAGCGCTCCATTAGTTCCATAAAGCTGGCAATCCAGAAATTATTGTTAAATGACGATAGCGTTTTGAAAAAACCTTTTTCGTTTTGTGCCATATCTGTTTGTATTATTATTTTAAAAAGATGCCTAAGTTAATTCCAAATAAACATTTATACCTAATTGAAGTTGTTAAATATACAATTTAAAAAGAGGACAACCTTTCGGTGTCCTCTTTTAAGTATACGATTGCAGTAAGAAAACTATTTTACTTCTTGCATTAGTTTTTTCATAATTGGAGATAAAGCAATTAAAATTACCCCTGCAACAACTGCATATAATCCTAATTCTTTGTATCCTTCTGTATATGCTAATAAAGCATCGTAGTTTGGATTGTTTCCTGTAGGTTCGTTTGATAAACCTGATGATAATGACGCACCAATGATTCCAGCTACATATTGTCCGTAAGCACTTGCCAAGAACCACATACCCATCATCATACCTTGTAAGTTTGCTGTTGATAGTTTAGTCATGATCGATAATCCGATTGGCGATAAACACAATTCACCCAAAGTAATAATTAATAAAGCAAATGTAAAGAAATCTAAAGACGTCATACCTGCTGCGTCAGCAAAAAATCTTGTTCCGAATAATGCGTAGAAACCTAAACCAAGTAAAATAAATCCAATACCGAACTTCATTACTGTATTTGGTTCAATTCTTTTCTTAGCCATCCAAATCCAAAGTAATCCTAAAAGTGGGGCAATGAAGATGATAAAGAAAGCACCTCCAGAGTTGTTTACGCCATTCGGATCTAAATGCATTCCTAATAAATCAGGTGTTAAGTTTTTTGCTGCAAAAATGCTCAAAGAACCTCCTGCTTGTTCATAAATAGCAAAGAATAAAACTGAGAAGAAAATAAATACTAAAGCAGCAATAATTTTTTTGCGTTCAGCACTTGTTAACTTTGTCATTTCATAGAATAAATAGATTAATGCTAACGGGCCAACAGTATACATAAAATAAGCTGTGTACTCTGTGTTGTCAATCATAAATACAATTACAGGTACCATTGCAAATGTTAGAATATATGTTCCAATTTCTTTCCATAAAGGCATTTTTGTTGCTTCTCCATTCGAATTAATTTGAACAGGTTGTAATCCGATTGGACCTAGGTGTTTTTTAGTAAAAACAAAGTTGATTAAACTTACAATCATTACAATTGCAGCCAATCCAAAAGCAACATTCCAACGATGAGCGTCTTCAATTAAATTAGAAAAAATTTGTCCTTTACCAATAGCAATACATAAATATCCACCTAATAAAGCTCCTAAGTTAATTCCTGCATAAAAAAGTGAAAAACCAGCATCTGTACGCTCATCACCTTTTTTGTATAATTTCCCTACCATTGTAGAAATGTTTGGCTTAAAGAAGCCAGTACCAATTACAGTAAATGCAATTCCTACAAAGAAAAATTTATGCGGATCGATAGAAAGAATAATACTTCCTAAAATCATCATTAATCCACCCCAAAAAAGCGATTTTCTAAAACCTAAAATTTTATCAGCAAAAATTCCTCCCAAAAAAGTAAAAGCATATACGAAAGCTTGTGTAGCTCCATATTGTAAATTTGCCTGTCCATCTTCGAAGTTTAGTTGGCTAATCATAAAGAAAACTAACATTCCTCTCATTCCGTAGAAGCAAAAACGCTCCCACATTTCAGAGAAAAATAGTCCCCAAATTTGTTTTGGATATTTACCCGAAAACTCTTGGATTTCTTCTAATGTTTGTGTTTGACTCATTGTCTTATAAATTATTGTTTTTTCAAACTCAGTGTGTTATTTAATTCCATGCATTAATTTCTTCAACAAAGGATTAATTAACATTACCAACAATCCAGCTACAGCAGGAATAAGTGTAAATAAGAAGAAGAAGTGACTTAGCGAGTATTCTGCTTTAATATTTTCAACCTGACCTCCTAAAATTGCTGCAAATTTTTGTGCAATTGCCAGTGCTAAATACCACATACCAAACATAAATGCAAGCATTTTTCCTGGTACTAATTTAGATACATATGACAATCCAACTGGAGAGATAAATAATTCACCTAATGTATGGAATAAGTATGTTAATACTAGGAATATCATTGACATTTTTACGCCTTCGCCTAATCCCATTGATCCAAGACCCAAAATTAAGAATCCGATAGCAACAAATAATAATCCAATACCGTATTTGAATGCAGCTGGTGGATTGTATTTAGAATCCCAAAGTTTAGATACAGTAGAGGCCAATGAAATAATAAAAAACGAGTTTAAGATTGAGAACCAAGAAACCGTAATTTGAGAAACTTCTTTGTTTAATTCTGCGTTTAACATATAAATAGCCATTGCCCAAATACCAGCAAAACAAATAAATAAAATTACGTTTGAAAGAGCAATTTTATTCCAAGTAGCTTTTGCTAATAAGAATAGTACCCAAGAAATGATTAACAATGGAATAACTGTTAAACAAGTATTGATGATATTGAAAGTTAATAATGCAGTGCCTTCTAATGAACGGTCTACATAATCTCTAGCTACTAATACTAAAGAGGTAGCTCCTTGTTCAAAGCTCATGAAGAAGAACATTAAGAAAAAGGCTAATAGAATTACCGCAAACATACGGTCTCTAATAATTTTTCCGTAACGCAGAATACGTGAAATAACCAAGTACAAGAAAACAATTAGCGCTAAAATAGCCATTATGTTTTGACCTCTCAAGAATGGCGTGTCTAATGATTCAAATAAGTCAAAAACTCCGTTTTTAGATAATGGATCATTAAAAGCATATAATAAACCAATTACTGAAACAACTGCTATTAAAATGTAGTCTATTAAAGTATAAGGATTTTTAGTTTCTTTCTCTTCTTTGATTTCTTCCGGAGTCTTCTCTACAGTAATATCTTCTTTCTTAACTTCTCCTAGAGTGCCAAATAATGGCTTTGCTAACCAGAACTGTATTGTACCTAGCAACATAAAAATACCTGCTAAACCAAACCCATAATGCCATCCTTTTGTTTCTGCTAAATACCCACAAAGCATCATACCAAAGAAAGCCCCAGAGTTTACACCCATATAGAAAATAGTGTAAGCTCCATCTTTTTTATCTGGAAGTGATTTGTACATTTCACCTAGGATTGAAGGCATATTTGGTTTAAAAAATCCTGTTCCAACTACCAAGCATGCTAGTCCGATAAAGAACCAGATTTTAGAAAAGCCTTCTGCTGCCATTGAAGCATGACCAAGCGTCATAATTATTGCTCCAATAATAACTGCCCAACGAGAACCAATGTATTTATCCGCAATAACCCCTCCTAAAATAGGTGTAAGGTATAATAGCATTGCATAAGTTCCATATAAAGCACCAGCTTGTTCTGCCGACCATCCCCATCCAGAAAATTCACTTCCAAAAATAACTTGTGCAGTTAAAAATTGAATTAATAACACTCTCATTCCGTAGAAAGAGAATCGTTCCCACATTTCTGTAAAGAAAAGAACGAAAAGACCTGAAGGGTGTCCTAAAACACTTGATTTGAACAAATCTGATTTTGTAGCTGTTTCTGCTGCCATTTGTTTTAAAAAATTAAGGTGATTTTTCAGTAAGGAGAAAAACCAATGTTTGTATTAGTTTGCTTAAATGATTGTGACTATAAATTATTCAAAATAAAATTAGTCATTTTAGTATATAATTGTAAGCGAGTATTTCCGCCATAAATTCCGTGATTCTTGTCAGGATAAATTAACCAATCAAAATCCTTATTATGCTGTACTAAGGTTTCAATCATTGCCATTGCATTTTGCACGTGTACATTGTCATCAGCTGAGCCATGTATCAATAAATAACGTCCTTTTAATTGATCTGCAAAGAAAAAAGGTGAGTTATTATCATATCCAGAAGGATTTTCTTGTGGTGTTTTCATGTAACGCTCTGTATAAATTGAATCATACATTCTCCAATTTATTACTGGTGCCACTGCAATAGCAACTTTAAATACGTTATTTCCTTTTAAGATAGCATTAGTAGACATAAATCCGCCATAACTCCAACCCCAAATACCTATTCTATTAGCATCAATGTAAGGTTGGTTTGCTAAGTATTTTGCTGCTTCAATTTGGTCTTCTACTTCGTATTTACCCAGTTCATATTGAGTTACTTTTTTAAAATCGGCCCCTCTAAATCCTGTACCTCTTCCGTCAACTGTTACAACAATATATCCTTTTTCAGTCAGCATTGCATGCCAGTAATCATTAGAGTCAAACCATTTATCAGCTACTTGCTGAGAACCTGGTCCACTGTATTGATACATTAAAACTGGATATTTTTTTGAAGTATCAAAATTAGCAGGTTTCATTATCCAAGCATTTAACATAATTCCATCTACTGTTGGAATTTGAATAAATTCTTTGGTTGGTAATTGATATTCTTTTAGTTTTTCGTGTAATTTATTGTTGTTTAAAATGGTTTGCTTTACTTTACCAGATTTAGCATCTGTAAGATAATACTTTGGAGCTTGTGTAGTTGTTGAGTACGTTTGAATGTAAACATCAAAGTTTGGACTAAACACTGCATTGTTGGTTCCTTTATTGCTCGATAAAAGTTTTTTGTTTTTACCGTTTAAGTCAATAGAATAAATGTCTCTATAAATTGGACCTCTTTCTACCGATTGGAAAAATAGTTTTTTATTTTTTTTATCAAATCCATAGTAATCAGTTACTTCCCAATTTCCTTTTGTGATTTTATTAACTAATTTACCGTCTTTATTGTAATGATATAAATGATTGTTTCCATCTCTTTCGCTCAACCAAATAAAATCGTTGTTATCTAGAAAGTTTAAAGTATGTACGTCAACATACGCATTGTCTGTTTCGTTAACGATTAGTTTTTTATTGAAGGTGTTTCCGTTTACAAAAAATAACTTTAAATCATTTTGATGACGATTAATTACTTGTACACTCAACAAATTACTATCATTAGTCCATTTTATACGTGGAATATAAAAATCAGAAAACTCATCTAAATTAATTTTATTGGTTTGTTTTGTGGTTGTAGAATAAATGTAAAGAGAAACCTCTGCATTTTTTTCTCCTGCTTTCGGGTATTTAAATTTATCTTGTGTAGGATATAATCCTGTACCGTAAATATCCATTGAATATTCTGGCACGTCAGTTTCGTCAAACTTTACATAAGCCAATTGTGTACCTGAAGTGTTCCAGTCAAACATTCTTACAACGCTAAACTCTTCTTCGTAAACCCAATCAGAAACACCATTTATAATATGGTTTTTCTTTCCATCAGTAGTGATTTGAGTGGTTGTTTTCGAATTTATATCATAAATAAATAAATTGTTTAGGTAAGCATAAGCAATCTTAGTTCCGTCTGGTGAAAATAGTGGTTCCATTATTGGATGATCTGCTATTTTAACCACATTGTTACTATTTGGGTTAAATAAATAATAATTAGCTAAAAATGAACGACGATAGATAGGAGTGGTGTTTGTTCCAATTAAAATTTGCTCTTCTTTGTTGTCAAATACATAGTTTTCAATAGATACAATCTCAGGAAAATCTATATTACTAAATACCGTTTTTGTCTTTTTTAAAGTTGTAAAATCATACAAATTGATGGCTTGGTGGTCTTTAGAAATAACATCAATTTTAGAATAGTTGTTTGAGTTAACTAACGCATTTACAGACTGTAAGACTTCTGTTCTAAATGTGCCATTCCAGATTTCAGGTAAGTCAATTTTTTTTTGAGCAATTCCAATATTAGAAATCAATACACAAAGTATAACAGTAATATTTAGGTGTTTCATGGTTTAAATTTAATCGAAAAAACCTCCAATTTTAATGAAAAAATATGATTTGTACCAATTTATTTTGAAATTAACTTGAATTAAGTAGCTTTTTGAGTTATACAATTCGTAAATTACACGTTTCAATTTGTTAAAATGTAAATTTAAAGTAGGTCAAAGATCTGTTATTTGTTACTTCTATAAAGTGTAGCACTTAGTATTAATTTTTATCTTTGTAACTAAAATAGAAACAAGATGACTGGTAGTATTAATGGATTTTCGAAGCGATCAAAACAAGAAAAAATCGATTGGATTGTAAGTGCGTATTTTAATAATGATTGTAATATCACAGATTTAATTACACAGTACTGGAATACAGATGAAGAACTTCAAAAATTACATGATGAATTTATAGAAAATACAATTTCTAATTTTTATTTGCCATTTGGTGTAGCACCAAATTTTTTAATCAATAACAAGTGGTATACAGTACCAATGGTTATTGAAGAAAGTTCTGTTGTTGCGGCAGCTTCTAAAGCAGCAAAATTTTGGTCAGAACGAGGCGGATTTAAAACAACAATTCTTGGTACTGAAAAAATAGGTCAAGTTCATTTTATATATAAAGGTGAAAAACAAAGGTTAGTTGATTTTATCGAAAGTATTCACCCCTTGTTTTTAGAAGACACTCATTCCATTACTCAAAACATGCAAAAAAGAGGTGGAGGTATTTTAGCTATTCAGTTAAAAGATAAAACTTCTGAAATGGAGAATTATTATCAATTGCACGTTACGTTTGAAACAAAAGATAGTATGGGTGCCAACTTTATAAATTCTTGTTTAGAACAAATAGCAAGTACATTAAAGCAGCAGGCAGTTTCTTATAATTCATTCACAGAAGAAGAAAAAAAAATTGATGTTGTGATGAGCATTTTGTCCAACTATGTTCCCAACTGTTTGGTTAGAGCTGAAGTTTCTTGTCCTGTAGAAGATTTGAGAGGGAAAGATATTGTAAATCCAACACTTTTTGCTGAAAAATTTGTTCAAGCAGTACGCATTGCAGAAATTGAACCTTATAGAGCTGTGACACATAACAAAGGAATAATGAACGGAGTTGATGCCGTTGTGGTAGCAACAGGAAATGATTTTAGAGCAATAGAAGCTGGTGTTCATGCTTATGCAGCGAGAGATGGTAAATATAGAAGTTTATCACACGCATTAATTGAAGATGGGATTTTTAAATTTTGGATTGATTTGCCTTTAGCTGTTGGTACGGTTGGCGGACTTACGTCTTTACATCCAATGGTAAAAATTGCTTTGCAAATGTTGCAAAAACCATCTGCTCAAGAATTAATGCAAATTATAGCTGTTGCGGGATTAGCGCAAAATTTTGCTGCAGTAAAATCACTAACAACAACTGGAATTCAACAAGGACACATGAAAATGCACTTGATGAATATTTTAAATCAGTTTAAAGCAACAGATGTTGAAAGAAGTAAAGTGGTAGCTCATTTTGAGAAAAATATTGTTTCTCATAGTGCAGTTGTGGAATTATTAGAAAGTTTACGAAAATAATGAAAGAGTTTTATAGTAACGGAAAATTATTAATTACTGGAGAATATCTGGTGTTAGATGGTGCAGAAGCATTTGCGCTTCCAACAGTATTTGGGCAGTCAATGAGGGTAGTTGCTATAGAAGAAAAGTATATTTATTGGACTTGCTATGATGTTGATGATACAGTTTGGATTGATGAGAAAATTTCTATTAAAGAAATATTGTCAGACAATATTGTAGAAGGGAGTAGTTATCTAGTAACATTGGTTAGTGTTCTTAGAGCTGCTCATCAACAGAATAATCAAGTATTAACGGAAGACGGTGGATTTAGAGTTGAAGCAAAGTTAACTTTTCCACGACTTTGGGGATTAGGGACATCTTCAACATGGATAAATAATGTGGCACAATGGTTTGAAATTAATCCTTATCAATTGTTGCGCGAATCTTTTGGAGGAAGTGGATATGATATTGCGTGCGCAAAATATGATCGTCCAATTTTGTATAAAAAAGATCAGTTAGATCAACCATTGGTTCGCCAAGTAGATTTTTATCCTCCTTTTTTAGATAGATTGTATTTTGTGTATCTAAATCAGAAACAAAGTAGCAAAGAAGGAATTGGTGCATATAAACAGAAAAGAGGAAAAATAGATAGTGAAATAGAAAAAATTTCTACCATAAGTAAAGTAATTTGGCAAACAGATTCTTTTGTAGAGTTTACTTATTTATTGCAAGAGCACGAAAGTATTGTCGAAAAAATAATTCAACAACAATCTGTTCAACAGCAATTGTTTTCAGATTTCTCAGGAACAATTAAAAGTTTGGGGGCTTGGGGAGGTGATTTTGTTTTAGTTGCTTCAGAAGATGATCCGACGGATTATTTTTTATCCAAAGGATATTCGACAATTTTGAAATACAATGAAATGATTAAATAAGTATAGGAATAATTAATCAAGACCGTGTTTTTTATGATTAATCGTAGAAAAAGTTCTTTTCTATTAGTATAATATTGTATGTTTTCGCTTTCTAATCCATAGATAATAGTTTGGTTTTAGAGTAATAAACGTTCAAGTATAAAAGGTTTAGGACGGTATGAACAAATACTAGAATAAATTAGGTAGGCATTTTTTTTATTAGGATGATTTATTGGAGAACATTTGCCAGAGTAGAATTATTAACCAGTACAATCTTTAAGCGAACGTGTTTTTAAAGGTAATTAAAATAGAATTATATGAATACCAGATTATCGAATATAAGGATAAATATTAAAAACAATATGCTTTTTAAACTAAAGGTGGTTAATTTTTGTGGTGCTGTTATTAATGATATTATCATCATGTAAGAGCTATTGTGTTGAAAACAAAGAATTTCCAATTTATCCAAAAGAACAATTACTTGTAATGTTTGAGGAAGGCCAAAAAGTACAGCAAGAATTGTTAGAGAATATAGATGTTAGAAAAATCAGATAGTTTAAGAAATATGAAAAGTGAAGTTTTTCATAAAAATAAAACTATTCTAAGCGATTTATTTAATACTTACGGAATTCCTTTATTAACTAATGATACTAACGATGCAAAGTATCAAAAAGCATTTTGGATTTTAACTAAATATGCAGATTTTGATGTGGTTTTTCAAGAAAGGGTTTTGAATGCAATGAAGAAAGAATTAAATAATGGTAGTGTAAATAAAGACTATGCTTATTTGTACGATAGAGTAAAATGGAATAAAGGAGAAAAACAATTATATGGAACTCAAATGGTTTTCGATTCTCTAGGAAATCATAAACTTTATACAACTAGAAATATATCTCGTTTAAATAAGAGACGAGTGCAAATGAGCTTATCAACTATAGAAGAATACTTAAGTGTTTTTTAAAGCATCTATTTTTTGCTGTCTTGTCCAATTATAAGTTTGTGTTGTTGCATCTAACAATAGATAAATACGAATTGCGCACAAATAATATTCGTTTGCTTTTATAGCATTTAGATGAATTGATTTTTTTCCTATTTGAACTAATAAATCGGCTAATAATTCTTGATTATCACTTGTAAGTGATAAGTTCTTTTGTAGATACTTTTGTAAGTAATCGGTGTTTTTGACAGCAACTAATTAATCAATATCTATTGCTGTATGTTCTGTTAAATTACTAATAAAGTTATCGAAAGTATCAATATTTTCAAACTTTTCAGGAGGTAATAAATTAAAAATGGCGCTTAATGCAAGTGCCATTTTATGTATTAATTGTAAAATTGTATCTCGTTGTTCCATTATCTTACTGGGCGCAATGTATTGCTAAAAGTAACTTTAAAAGGAGTTTCTTTGTTATTATTGTTCTTCATTACATAAATGAATTTAAACATCTTTGCATTATCACTAGAAATAGTAACTTCTCCTTTGGTAAAACTATCGTAAATTGTAAAGTTTTTAGCATTGTCTACTCGAACAGATTTTGCAATTCCTGTAGCCAAATCACTCATTGTCATTCCGTTGTAAAAAGATTTTGAATCGTTTTTAATACTAATATTTTCGCCCTTAAATCCTTGAGTTAAAATAACAACACTGTATTGATTTTCTAAAGCTCTCATACCTTGTAAATAATTCTCTCGGGTTTTATCAGATACCGATCTAAAATCATCTCTCACTTGCGCATAATTTGGTAGATCTAAAACATCAGAAGCTTCAGGCAATCTGTTTTCTTCTTTAATTTCTTCAATGCGTTCTTCTACCGTAAGCTCTTTCTTAACTGTTTTTGTGTAGGTATGTGAAGCAGACTTACACATGGCAAACAAAATTAGCAAAGCTAAAAAGGGTAACTTTTTCATAATTCTTAATTTTTCTATGCTTTGGATGCGATCGTAAGTAAGTATATTTGTACTAACAAAGGTAAGATTTATACCTAAAAATAAAAAATTAATTCTTTTAGCATATGCATTATGACGTAATTGTTGTTGGAGGTGGAGCAGCAGGTTTTTTTACAGCAATCAATATAGGAGAGAAAAATCCGAAATTAAAAATAGCGATTTTAGAACGAGGAAAAGAAGTTTTATCGAAAGTTAGAATTTCGGGTGGCGGACGTTGTAATGTTACTCATGCGTGTTTTGAACCAAAAGAATTGGTGAAATTTTATCCACGTGGCGAAAAAGAATTATTAGGTCCTTTTCATCAATTTTGTTCTGGCGATACAATCGAATGGTTTGAAAAACATGGTGTTCAACTTAAAATTGAAGACGACGGTCGAATGTTTCCAACTACGGATTCGTCGCAAACAATAATCGACTGTTTTCAGAAAGCTGCACAAAAGGCAGGAATTCAAGTTTTAACAGGTATTAGTGTTCAAGGAATTTTTAAAAATGAAAAAGGTTGGAAGCTAGACACTTCTAAAGAAAATTTTTCTTGCGACAAATTAGTTTTTACAACTGGTAGTAATCCAAAAATTTGGAGTCTTTTAGAAGAGGCAGGACATAAAATAATTGAGCCCGTTTCTTCTTTATTTACGTTTAATATAAAAGATAAAAGAATAAAAGATTTAATGGGAGTGGCTACTCCAGCTACTATAAAAATAAAAGGTAAAAAGCTAGAAGCAACAGGACCATTATTAATAACGCATTGGGGAATGAGCGGACCAGGTATTTTACGATTATCTGCTTGGGGCGCTAGAATGCTAGCAGAAAAAAACTATCATTTTAATGTTACAATAAATTGGTTGCCACAATTTGATGATGTAGAAGATGTAATTGAAGAAATCAAATCATTTCGATTAGAACACGCAAAAAAACTAACTATAAAGCGTGGTTTCTTTGATTTTCCTACTCGTTTGTGGGAGCGTTTGGTTATAGCAGCCGGAATATCAGAGCAAACTACTTGGGCAGATTTAAACGGAAAACAAATTCAGGCTTTGGCAGAACAATTAACAAGAGCTGAATTTCAGGTTAATGGAAAAAGCACATTTAAAGAAGAATTTGTAACAGCTGGCGGAATTGATTTACGAGAAGTAAATTTTAAAACAATGGAGAGTAAAATCTGTTCTGATTTATTCTTTGCAGGAGAAATTCTAAATATTGATGCCATTACCGGAGGATTTAATTTTCAGAATGCTTGGACAACCGGCTTTATTGCCGCAAATACAATTGTAAATAGTTTAAAATAAAAAGTATGATATACAATTATTATAACAGTAGTAGCAGAATTACATTGTTAATTATGTGTTTAGGGCCATTTTTATCAATGGCTATTTTCTTTATTTTTTTAGGAAATACATTAATGCTGTGTTTTGCTGCAGTATTACTTTTTTTATTTTTTGTGTTTTTGTACAAAATCATGTTTATCAAAGTTACAATTGATGAAAAAGGTATATTATACAAAAGTTATTTTAAAGAAAAACGCCTTATTTGGCCAGAAGTAAAAGATGTGTTACTGGTAGTTAGAGAAAGAAGATCAATACCAGATTATTATAATTTACGCGAATGGTTAAGTTCTGGGCGTTCTGGCAAAAGTAACTTTATTTTATTTCGCTCTAGTAATGAATTTCCGTCTAATTCTATGTTTATGTTTAGTGCACCATTTGGAGATAATTATATCAGTGTGCAGTATAGAAAGGGGTTGGAGAAAGAAATATGGCAGTATTTTGAAGAAAGTATAGGCTAAATTAGGGGGAGGTTGTGAAAAATTGGTGATAACTATGTTGATAAGTTTATAGCTTAAACGTACATAAATCATTTATTTTATGTTCCTTTGGGCTACACACAACTAAAAATCAATTCTCATAATGATTTATAGTGTTTGTAATTTGTAAGTGCTAATATGAAATATGGAAAACTTAGTTTTCCATATTTCTTTTTACAATCAAGAAGCGTATAATGCGAAGTGATATTTCAAACTACAAACAATGGTTTATCATCCCTAATTTTTTAAAAAAAAACATGATAATAATCATGTTTTGTGAAGAAATCTTCTATTAATTTTACACATATTAATCTGTAATACATGTGGTGTAATTTTCATGTATTTAGATAATAATTTTATAGCTTAATTAACCGTTTGGTGGCTGCAATGACTGTTTTATAGTTTTTTGAGTTTGACTATACTAACAGAGCATATTGTTGTTTAAAAAAAGCACTAATTCCCCCCTAATTAGTGCTTTCTTTTTTTTGTTTATCTTTCGTATTTACAACAAGAGTGTAATTCGTTATATGTTTCATCAGTAGCTTTTACTTCTTTCGTATCATGACCAGCTTTAGCTACTGCTGTTTGTACAGCTAATCCGTTGGTTTTTTTAGGATTGATAAAAACAGTCATTGCTTGATTGTCAGAAGACCATTCTACTGAACGAACTCCATCTACGCTAATTGCCGCTTTTTCTATGCGTTTTTTACACATTTCGCAATTTCCTTTTACATCAATTACTTGTTTTGCTTTTTCTTGTGCAACTACAGACAGTGTAGAGAAAGCTACTACTGCCATTAATGATATTATTTTTTTCATGATTCTTTTATTATTTATTATTAATGAATTTTATAACGCAACCCAGCGTAGTACATTGCTCCTGTTATTGGTGCATATATTATAGATGTGTCAAAATCTTTGCTGAATGGATTTGAAGCACTAATAATTGGATTTTTTTCTTTGTAATTACCAATGTTTTCTCCTCCTAAATATACTTCAAAATGAGGACTAAATACTTTAGTTATCTGAAAATTCATTAAAGAGTATGGGTTTGAGTATTTGTTACGTTGATTTTCCATTGCATTTTGTGCAGTAGAAGCTAAGCGTTGTTTACCAAGCCAATTGTAAGTGAAGTCAAATTTCCATTGTGCTCCTTTTTCTGTTTTTTCAGTAGAGTATTCTAAATTTGCAAAAAACCGATTTTTGGGTTGATATGCTTTTTCAAATTTACCTGTTTTCTGCTGTGTTTGAATATCATAATATTTGTAAGCCGTGCGTAAATTTAGATTTCTTACAAGATTATAGTTTAGTTCAAACTGTAAACTATTAGCATATGATTTTCCATCTAAATTATAGAACAGTAATTGATGGGAATTGTAATCAGCGTCAACAACAATTTGATTCTTAAAATCAGTTCTGTAATAATCAACAGTAAAGTCAGCTTTTCTTCCAATTAAATGAAAGTTTTGTGTAAAGCTTAAACCGTAATTCCAAGCGATCTCTGGATTCAGATCATAGATTTTACCATTGTCACCATCAATTTGGAACCATTTGTTAGTAGCGAAGAAAATTTGATTTTCAGCAAAAATATTAGCAATTCTTTTTCCTCTTCCAACAGAAGCACGCAATACTCCATTTTCCCATGGATTGTATCTTAAATGCAAGCGCGGTGTTGCAAAAACGCCCATTCTGTTATGATAATCAACACGGATACCTGCAATAATGCTAAAGTTGTCTGTGTTGTCATAAGTGTATTCGTAAAAGGCTCCTAATGAATTGTCAATACGGTTATAGTTTTTGTTAATGCCTGGTACAAAAACACTTTCATCATATTTATCTAAGGTAAAGCTAATTCCTGTTGTAAATTTATGAAGGGTATTATTGATGATAGAATTGAAGACTAAGTTTGAGTAAAAACTATTTTGTTTAATATCATACATATTTTGACCAAAATAAGAATCTTGCTTGTGGTAATTGTAAGACAATTGTAAACCTGCGCTTTGGAATGGCATATCTGGAAATACATAACCAATTTTCGCAGATAAATCTGCTTTTTCAGTATTGATTTCAGATCCCCAAATAGTAGTAGATCCCTTATCTTTTTTCTTATCAAAATCTACTTGACCAGCTAGTTTATTGTCTTTCATATATCGGGCAGTAAGGAAACTAATTACCCCTTTGTCAGCGTTAACATACTGCCAGCGATTCATAACATTAATTTGTTTTCCTTTCGGATTATCTAAAAAACCATCGTGATTATAATCATGATTGCCTAAACGTGTATTTCCATGAATAAATAAGGAAGAACTCCATTTATCGTTAACATGGTAATTACCGTGAATATTTGCCTCGTATCTTTCGTCAGACGAACCGTATAGATTTAAGAAAAAGCGATTATCTGTTGCAGGTTTAATTAATTCGGTGTTCAATTGTCCTGAAATACTTTCATAACCATTAATTACTGTTCCTGCTCCTTTTGTAACCTGAATGCTTTCAACCCAGGTACCTGGAGTAAATGTCATTCCATATACTTGTGAAGCTCCTCTTACAGAGGGAATATTTTCTTCTGCAATTAATATATAAGGACTAGTTAACCCCAACATTTTGATTTGTTTGGTGCCAGTAATTGCGTCGGTATAATTTACATCTATAGATGGATTAGTTTCAAAAGCTTCAGAAATATTACAACAAGCAGCTTTCAGTAATTCGCCACTATTCATGGTAAAACTATTAGTTGTTCCTTTTATAGAACGAGTAGTATTTCGCTGTTGTGTAGTTACAACTACTTCTTCAAGTGTAGTGTCTGGCTCTATCTTAATTGTATAATTGTTTATAGTATTGGGCTTGAAGATGTAATCTTTATACCCTACATAAGAAATGATAAGTGATTGATTGTCTTTGTAAGGAATAGAAAAATGTCCATTTTCATCCGATACAACTCCAATAGATTTGTCTTCATAGTAGATAGCAGCCCCAATTACTTTTTCGTTATTTTCATCATAAATGTGTCCAATAACATTTTCTTGTGCATATATAAATGATCCCATTGCAAATGCTGCAACAGTTAAAGTCTTTTTAATCATTTGATTTAAAGTTAAAATTAATACAATAAATTTGCGTCGCCATAAAGTAACTGGCAACGTGTAGTTGTATTAATTTTAAGCGTAGAGAACTAGCCTACAATAAAGTTTGTATAATGGTGGTGCGTTAGAATCTACATAATAGTTCAGTGCTTCTAAAATTGGCAACGAATAATCTGCAACAGGCGTTGTTAAATCCGTCCAAGAATAATCTGGAATAACAAAATCAAAGAATTGAGAAGGCGTTTTCTGAAGTGTCTGATCCGATGTACTTACTTTTATTACATCGTCTTTACAACATACTTCATGATCTGATTTTTGCTCTTCATCAATAATTTCTAATGTATCTATACAACAATCGTCATTTTCATCAATGATTTTAATATCACAAGAATCTTCAAATTGTTGAATAGAATAATTTAGTTTTCCATAATATGCTTCACCCTGACAATAATGTACACTAATAGACCATCCTATATTTGAGAACAGGAAGGTTATTAAAAAAATGATACTTATTAGTCTTTTATTTTGCATAATACAAATATATAAAATTAGTCGATAATAAAATGTTAATTACCGCAGTGTAAATTCTTAATTTAGTTAATCAAGGTGTTTTTTTAGATTTTTTATCTAATAAATCGTGTTTATTTAAAATATTGTTTCTGTAATTTGTATTTAAATAGAATTTATGTTTAATGAAATGGAGTCAACGTCTGTTATCTTTGTTTTTGAAAATAAATAAAACAAACAAATGAGTACGATTTATGAAGTGCTTTTAACAGAAGCAAAAGAAATTTTAAATAGCAATAATGTTTTAGAGGTAAAGCTTACAAGTATTTGTCAACTACTTGAGCAAAAGTTAGAATACTACAATTGGGTTGGTTTTTATTTTGCTAATCATGAAGAAAAGACGTTGCATTTAGGTCCTTATGTAGGTCCTGAAACTGATCATACAATTATTCCTTTTGGAAAAGGTATATGCGGACAAGTAGCGGTAAGTAATCAAACTTTTTTGGTAGAAGATGTTATGGCACAAGATAATTATATTGCTTGTAGCATTACAGTAAAGTCCGAAATTGTTGTTCCGCTATTTGTAAATGGAATAAATATAGGTCAGATAGATATTGATTCAAATACTTTAAATGCCTTTACAGAAGAAGATCAACTGTTTTTAGAAACGCTAAATCAAGAAATTGCTCAAGTTTATAGCTGATTATTTTTAAAGTAAAATAATTTTTAAAAAAAGAGTAGTTTAAATAGTACAAATTAAAAAATAAAACTAACTTTGCCCTGAATTTTATAGAAATATAATTCGTACATAATAATCATTAAAAACAATATTGGCATGTATTTATCAAAAGAAAAGAAAGCTGAGATCTTCGCACAATACGGTGGAGCTGAAGCTAACACTGGATCTGCTGAAGGACAAATCGCTTTGTTCACTTACAGAATCTCTCACTTAACTGAGCACTTAAAAAGAAATCGTAAAGATTATAACACTGAGCGTTCATTAGTTCTTTTAGTAGGAAAGAGAAGAAGACTTCTTGATTACTTAAAGAAAACTGAAATTAACAGATATCGTGAGATTATTAAATTATTGAATATTAGAAAATAATCAATAGGAAAGAGGTGCCCGTGCGCCTCTTTTTGTTTTTTACCTTGTATTACAGATAAACTATCTGGTTTTTCATTGGGTTTCATACACTACACAACAACACACACACACAACACACAACACAAATTGATGTCTCTCTTCGGAGAGACAGAAACCCTAAAGTATTAAAATTTATGATTCCAAAGGTAACCAAAGAAATTATCGATTTAGGAGATGGCCGTAGCATTTCAATCGAAACAGGAAAATTAGCAAAACAAGCAGACGGATCTGTAGTTGTTAGAATGGGAGATTGTATGTTGCTTGCAACAGCAGTTGCAGCAAGAAAAATTAACCCAGGAGTTGATTTCCTACCATTAACTGTAGACTATAGAGAAAAGTTTGCAGCAGCAGGAAGATTCCCAGGAGGATTCTTTAAGCGTGAAGCACGTCCAAGTGACCAAGAGGTTTTAACAATGCGTTTAGTAGACCGTGTTTTACGTCCTCTTTTCCCAGATGACTATCACGCAGAAACACAAATCATGATTCAATTAATGTCTCATGACGAAGAAGTAATGCCAGACGCGTTAGCTGGTTTAGCTGCTTCTGCTGCTTTAGCAGTATCAGACATTCCTTTCTATAACTATATTTCTGAGGTACGTGTAGGAAGAATTAATGGAGAGTTTATCATTAACCCAACAAAAGCACAATTAGAAGTATCTGATATCGACATGATGATTGGAGCATCTAAAGATTCTGTTGCAATGGTAGAAGGTGAGATGAATGAGATTTCTGAAAAAGAAATGGTGGAGGCAATTAAATTTGCACATGAAGCTATTAAGGTTCAAGTAGAAGCTCAAGAGAGAATGCGTGCGGCGTTAAACTTAACTTATCGTGAATACGAGCCAGAAGAAACAGATACAACAATTGAGGCTACTATTCATACAGCAGCTTACGAAAAATTGTATGATATTGCTGCACACGCTAGTGCAAAACATGAAAGAAGTGAAAAGTTTGATGCAGTAAGAGAAGAAGTTTTAGCATTGTTTTCAGAAGAAATTTTGGAAGAAAAAGCAGATTTAATTAATGCTTATTTTAATAAAACTCAAAAAGAAGCCGTACGTAATTTAATTTTAGATAAAGGAATTAGATTAGATGGTCGTCAAACTACTGAGATTCGTCCAATTTGGAGCGAAGTAGATTACTTACCATCAACACATGGGTCATCTATATTTACTCGTGGAGAAACACAAGCATTGGCTACAGTGACACTTGGAACTTCAAGAGAAGCAAATATTATCGATTTACCAAGTGAGCAAGGAGAAGAAAGATTTTATTTACATTATAATTTTCCTCCTTTCTCAACAGGAGAGGCAAAACCATTAAGAGGAGTTTCTCGACGCGAGGTAGGTCATGGTAATTTAGCACAACGTGCGCTTAAAAAAGTCATTCCTGCAGATTGTCCATATACTATTCGTTTAGTTTCTGAGGTATTAGAGTCTAACGGATCATCATCAATGGCAACAGTTTGTGCGGGTACTTTAGCGTTAATGGATGCAGGTATTCAAATTACTAAACCAGTGTCTGGTATTGCAATGGGATTAATTTCTGATAGCAAAACAGGACGTTGGGCAGTTTTATCTGATATTTTAGGTGATGAAGATCACTTAGGAGACATGGATTTTAAAGTTACTGGTACAAAAGACGGTATCACTGCTTGTCAAATGGATATTAAAATAGAAGGTTTGGCATATGATATTATGGAGCAAGCGCTAAAACAAGCTCGTGATGGACGTATGCATATCTTAGAGAAGCTAAACGAAACAATTGCTGTGCCAAATATAACTGTAAAAGCTAAGGCACCTAAGATCATCACTATGGAAATACCTAAAGATTTTATCGGTGCTATTATTGGACCAGGTGGAAAAAATATTCAGGCGCTTCAAGCAGATACTCAAACTACAATTGTAATTAATGAAGTTGATGATCATGGAGTAATTGAAATTCTTGGAACATCTCAAGAAGGAATGGATAAAGCAATTCAAACAATTAGCAATGCGATATTTGCGCCAATAGAAGGAGAAGTATACAAAGTTAAAGTAGTAAAGATGCTTGATTTTGGTGCAGTTGTAGAATTCGTTCCTGGTAAAGAAACATTATTACACGTTTCAGAATTAGACTGGAAGCGTATTGAGAATGTTACTGACGTATTAAAAATGGGAGATATTATCGATGTGAAGTATATGGGTATTGATCCTAAAACAAAGAAAGCAAAAGTTTCTAAAAAAGCGTTAACGCCACGTCCTCCAAGAGAGAATAAACCTGAAGGAGCTAAGCCCGAAGGACAGCAAAATACAAAAGCTGAAGAGAAAAAATAATTGTTTTTTCCATTCATATAAGGAGTTATATCACAATTGATATAGCTCCTTTTTTGTATCTTACATTTACGTTTAATGAAATATTTATGAACAAGACAAGAATTGGAATTATTGGTTTAGGTGGTGTGGGCGGATTTTACGGCGGGCTATTGGCAGAGTATTATTCGAATGATAAAACAATAGAAATTTGTTTCGTTGCAAGAGGATTGCATTATGATAAAATAAAAAAAGAAGGGCTGGAAATCCGTCAAAAAGGGATTAGCGTTACGGTGAAACCACACCTTTTAGTGAAAGATATTTCTGCTTTAGGTAAAGTAGATTACTTACTATTATGTACAAAGGCTTATGATTTAGAGGTTGTAATAGAAGAAATGAAAAAAATAATTACTGAACACACAATTATTATTCCTTTGTTAAATGGAGTAAGTGCTTATGAGCAATTGGTAAGTGAATTCGGTATAAATAAAATCTGGAAAGGATGTACATATATGGTTTCTAGATTAATAGAGCCAGGAGTAATTGATAATCCAAGTGGAAGGCAAAAGATTTTTTTTGGCAATAATTTTGAACCAACCTCTCAAATGTTATGGTTTGAATTTTTGCTAAAAAGAGCGAATATAAACGCCATTTGTACTTCGGAAATTGCTAGAGAGGTTTGGGAAAAGTATATTTTAGTATCTGCATCTGCAACTGGAACAACTTTTTATAATTGTTCTATAGGTACTTTAATGGAAAAACATTTAGAAGCTATTCGAAATTTAGTAGTTGAAGCAACTAGAGTTGCAAGGAGTAAAGGTGTAGCACTCTCAGAAAATATAGAAGAGTTGGTTATTGAACGATTGAAAGCGATTCCTTATGACTCTACAACATCAATGCACAGCGACTTTATTATGAATAAAAACTCTACAGAAATTGAAGTAATGACGGGTTATATGGTAGAAAGCGCTAAAGAAGCAGGTATTGAATTGCCTACATATACTCAAATGTATAGAACGTTATTAGCGTCACAAGGATACTATAATGGATAAAAAAAGGGCAATGATTTATAAAAATTGTAGCCCTTTTTATTAAAATAGTAATAATAAATAACCTATCATGAGTACACAAAGTAATATAGGAACAATTATTTTATTTAAAGAAATTTTAGATTTTACTTTCAAAATTATATAGCAAATGGGAGCACATGCTACAATTAATAGTGACGGCAACCAAAACATTTCAAATAAAGCCCCTAAAATAATATAAGTATAAACTCCATTACTTAGGTTACTACCTAAAACTAAAAAAACAAGCATGGTAAGCAAGGCTACATACGTAATTGTATTTAGTAGAGAAAGTGTTTTTATTGATTTTTCCATTATCTTGTTAATTAGGTTTGGAAATAGTTTTGTAGCTAATATATAAAAAAAATGAAAAATTAATAGGTGCTTTATTGTCGTGTTAAAATACATTATTTTCTGTATATTTGTTCTTGTCATAAAAATTATGTACATTTGAAGAATAAGCTTATGTGCTAATTAAATAATTAGCAATAACAAAGGCATTTTTTACGAGGATTTTCCTCTTTGTCTAGTAAGAGTCTTTTTTATAGACTCTCCTTTTTAAGCTAAATTTTTAGCTTATCACATTACTCTTAATTGATAGAGTATCGTTAAGAATCGAGAGGTTCTTTCTTAGATTAAAATCAACAATCTAAAATAATAATTAGCTTCATTTTTTAATGCAGGCTCATAAACATATTGTATATAATGAAAAAATTTAAAGTAGGAATTATTGGTGCTGGGCCAAGTGGACTTGCTATGCTTAGAGCTTTTGAATCTGAAGAGAAAAAAGGGAATCCAATTCCTGAAATTCACTGTTATGAAAAACAAGATAATTGGGGAGGAATGTGGAATTATACTTGGCGTACAGGAGTAGGGAAATATGGAGAACCTATTCATGGGAGTATGTATAAATACTTATGGTCAAACGGACCAAAAGAGTGTTTAGAATTTGCCGATTACACTTTTATGGATCATTTTAAACAACCTATTTCGTCTTATCCTCCGAGAGAAGTGTTGTTTGATTATATTGAAGGGCGTATTAAGCAAAGTAATGCTCGTAAGTTCATTAAATTTAATACAGTGGCTCGTTGGGTTGATTATCTTGAAGATCAACAGCAATTTAGAGTTATATTCGATGACTTAGTAAAGAACGAAACTTTTGAAGAATTTTTTGATTATTTGGTGGTAGGTACTGGGCATTTTTCAACACCCAATATGCCTTTTTTTAAAGGAATTGACAATTTTACAGGTACCATAATGCATGCTCACGATTTTAGAGGTGCTGATCAATTTATTGATAAAGATGTTTTGCTAATTGGAAGTAGCTATTCAGCAGAAGATATTGGTGTGCAATGTTTTAAACACGGTAGTAAATCAGTAACAATTTCTTATCGTACAACACCGATTGGTCTTAAATGGCCAAACGGAATTGAAGAAAAACCTTTGGTTACTCATTTTGAGGGTAACAAAGCTTTCTTTAAAGATGGAAGTGTAAAAGAATATGATGCGGTAGTACTTTGTACAGGATATCAACATAAATTTCCTTTCTTACCTGATAATTTGCGTTTAAAAACGAAAAACTGTTTGTATCCAGATAATTTATATAAAGGAGTTATTTTTAATACAAATGAACGTTTGTTGTTTTTAGGAATGCAAGATCAGTATTATACGTTTAATATGTTTGACGCCCAAGCTTGGTTTGCTCGCGACTATATGCTAGGTAGAATTACTTTACCAAATAAAGAAGAAAGAACTACAGATATTCAAAAATGGTTGAAATGGGAAACTGAGTTGAAAACGGGAGATGACCATGTTGATTTTCAAACCGCTTATATTAAGGAATTAATGAGTCTAACGGATTATCCGACATTTAATATTGATAAAGTAGCAGAAATGTTCAAAAGTTGGCTAAACGATAAAGAAACAAATATCCTTAATTATAGAGATAAAGTATATACTTCTGTAATGACGGGAGTGGAGGCGGAGGTACACCATACTCCATGGATTAAGGAAATGGACGACAGTATTGAAAGATATTTGGAGGAAGTTGTAGCAGATGAAGCTGAAATCAGTAAAATAAATTATTACTAAGATTCTGTTCAAATCTTAAATATATATGCAGGGCCTATGATGATAATTGTAGGTCTTTTTTTATAGATTATAAGATGAATAAAAATTTATTTCAAATAATTGTAACCTTTTGTCTATTTCTTACGTATAACTATATGTAGAGTATCATTTTGGTAGTCTATGAATTTAAAAATAAGACAACAATATTATGAGACAGCTTAAAATTACCAAGCAGGTTACTAATCGTGAGACTGCTTCTTTAGATAAGTACTTGCAAGAAATTGGTAAAGTTGATTTGATTACCGCTGATGAAGAAGTGGAGTTAGCACAACGTATTAAGGCAGGTGATCAAAGAGCTTTAGAAAAGTTGACGAAAGCAAACTTGCGATTTGTAGTTTCAGTAGCAAAACAATATCAAAACCAAGGATTAACACTTCCTGATTTAATTAACGAAGGAAATTTAGGTTTAATTAAAGCGGCACAACGTTTTGATGAAACTCGTGGCTTTAAGTTTATTTCTTACGCAGTTTGGTGGATTAGACAATCAATTTTATCGGCTTTAGCAGAACAATCAAGAATTGTTCGTTTGCCTTTAAACAAAATTGGATCAATCAATAAGATTAATAAAATGTATGCATTGTTAGAGCAATCTAACGAACGTCCACCTTCAGCAGAAGAAATTGCTGTAGAATTAGATATGACAGTAAATGACGTAAAAGAGAGTATGAAAAACTCTGGTCGTCACTTATCAATGGATGCTCCTTTAGTGGAAGGTGAAGATTCTAACTTATACGATGTATTGCGTTCTGGAGAATCTCCAAATCCAGACCGTGAGTTAATTCACGAATCATTGAGAACAGAAATCGAAAGAGCATTAGAAACATTAACACCGCGTGAAGCTGATGTTGTTCGTTTGTATTTTGGTTTAGGGGATCAACATCCAATGACATTAGAAGAAATAGGAGAAACTTTTGATTTGACGAGAGAGCGCGTCAGACAAATTAAAGAAAAAGCAATCCGTAGATTAAAACATACATCAAGAAGTAAAATCTTGAAAACGTATTTAGGATAAATAAAAAAAGCGTTACTTTTTAAAGTAACGCTTTTTTTATTCTATTAATCATCTTAGTGTTGATAAACAACATATTTTATTTCGTTTTCTGTAACTACTTTAGTAAGATTGTGAGAAGCTAATGCTTTCATTGCTTTATCCCATTTTTTTCCGCTTAAAGCAGCCTGCTCTTTTAATGAACTTAACTCAATTTTATTCTCGTTGTTTTCTAAAATCTGAATAATGATTTTTTCATCGTCAGATAATTCAACAGAAGGAGCTGTTTTTTCTGGTCTCATTTGAGGAAAGAACAACACTTCTTGAATAGACGGATTATTAGTTAAAAACATAATTAAACGGTCCATTCCAATCCCTAAACCAGAAGTTGGAGGCATTCCATATTCTAAAGCGCGTAAGAAGTCTTGATCGATGAACATTGCTTCATCATCTCCTCTGTCAGCTAAAGCCATTTGTGCTTCAAAACGCTCTCTTTGATCAATAGGGTCATTTAACTCAGAATATGCATTAGCAATTTCTTTACCACAAACCATTAATTCAAAACGCTCAGTAAGTTCAGGATTATCTCTGTGTGCTTTTGTCAATGGCGACATTTCTTTTGGATAATCTGTAATAAAAGTTGGCTGGATGTAGTTTCCTTCACATTTTTCTCCAAAAATTTCATCAATTAACTTTCCTTTCCCCATTGTTTCATCTACTGGAATTCCCATTCCTAAAGCAGCAGCGCGAATTTCGTCTTCTGTTTTGCCAGTAATGTCGAAACCTGTAAATTCTTTAATCGAATCAGCCATTGTAATTCGCTTATAAGGTGCCTTAAAGTTTATTTTATGCTCTCCAAACGTAGCTTCAGTAGTTCCGTTTACTGCAATTGCACAATGCTCTAATAAACGCTCTGTGAAGTCCATCATCCAGTTGTAGTCTTTATACGCCACATAAATTTCCATTGCCGTAAACTCTGGGTTATGTGTTCTATCCATTCCCTCGTTACGGAAGTTTTTAGAAAATTCATAAACACCATCAAAACCACCAACAATTAATCTTTTAAGATATAATTCATTGGCAATTCTTAAATATAATGGAATATCTAATGCATTGTGATGAGTAATAAACGGACGAGCTGATGCTCCACCAGGAATAGCTTGCAATACCGGTGTTTCTACCTCCATATAGCCCGCTTCGTTAAAGAAGTTACGCATAGCACTAAACAATTTAGTACGTTTAATGAAGATGTCTTTATTGATTGGGTTTACTACCAAATCTACATAACGCATTCTATAACGCAATTCAGGATCTGTAAATGAATCATAAACATTTCCTTCTGCATCTGTTTTCGGTAATGGTAATGGACGTAAAGATTTACTTAATAATGTTAAACCTTTTACACGAACTGTTTTTTCTCCTACCTGTGTAGTAAACAATTCGCCTTCAATACCAATAATATCACCTAGGTCAATTAATTTTTTATAAATTTCATTATAAAGCTCTTTATCTTCACCTGGGCAAAGTTCATCTCTGTTGATGTATAATTGAATTTTTCCTTCGCTATCCTGAATAGTTGCAAAAGAAGCTTTCCCTTGAATACGAGAAGACATTAATCTTCCAGCCACAATTACCTGTTTGCCTTCTTCAAAATCGTTCTTTATCTGCTTTGAAGTATGATTTACTGGAAATAAGTTAGCAGGATAAGGATTCACACCAAGCTCTTGTAATTTTTCGAGCTTTTCTCTTCTGATGATTTCTTGTTCTGAAAGTTGCATAATAATTGTGAATTATGAATTAATTTTAAAACAGCAAATATAACTAATCTTTGATAGCCCAACAATTAGTATTGATTCAAATATGTTTAAATAACTATTAATCTATAAAAGAAGTATTTCATTCAAAAGTATTCTAATAGAATGTAAGGTGAAACTGATAAAAAATTACGTACTTTGTAGTAGTAAAATGTTATTTTAAATGAGTATTTGGAGAGTTATTCTATCGATTGTTTTTCCTCCTTTAGCTGTGGTAGACAAAGGATGTGGATCTATAGCGATAATTTGTTTACTTACATTAGCTGGGTGGATTCCAGGTGTAATTGGAGCATTAGTTATTCTAAATAATCCAAAGTATAATCGATAAATAAATATAATTAGTATGAATAAGGTAGTAAAGATAATTGATCTAGGTAAAAAAGATTATAAAGAAACTTGGGAGTATCAAGAAAAATTGTTCCAATCTATTTTAGATCTTAAGGTTAAAAATAGGAGAGAAGAGACAGAAGAAGAGACACCAAATTATTTATTATTTGTAGAACATCCGCATGTTTATACGCTTGGGAAAAGTGGCGATATTGACAATTTACTATTGAACGAAGAACAGTTAAAAGATAAAGAAGCTACCTTCTATAAAATTAACAGGGGTGGAGATATTACGTATCATGGACCTGGGCAAATTGTTGGATATCCAATTTTAGATCTAGAAAATTTTTTTACAGACATTTATAAATATCTTCGTTTACTGGAAGAAACAATGATTTTGGTGTTGAAAGATTATGGAATAGAGTCAAGTAGAAGTGAAGGAGAAACGGGTGTTTGGCTGGATGTAGGAACACCGTTTGCTCGAAAAATTTGCGCTATGGGAGTACGAGGATCCCGTTGGGTAACAATGCACGGATTTGCGTTAAATGTAAATTCTGATTTGGGTTACTTTGACAACATTATTCCTTGCGGTATTAAAGGGAAAGGAGTTACTTCATTAAATGTGGAATTAGGGATAGATTATGTTGATGAAGATGAGGTAAGGGAAAAAATAATAAAATATTTTGCGGTGCTTTTTGATGCATCAGTTATAGAATAATATTGTAAAAAATCTCATCGGATTTTCCTTTGAGATTTTTTTATCTTTGTGCAAACACAACATACATATTATGAACAATACAATTATTGCTCCGTCAGTTTTAGCAGCTGATTTTGCTAATTTGCAAAGAGATATTAAAATGATTAATGAAAGCCAAGCAGATTGGTTTCATATCGATATAATGGATGGCGTTTTTGTCCCAAATATTTCTTTTGGAATGCCAGTGCTAGAAGCTATTAATAAACATGCGAAAAAAGTGTTAGATGTGCATTTGATGATTGTAGATCCAGATCGTTATATCAAAACATTTAAAGATTTAGGGACTGATATTTTAACGGTTCATTATGAAGCATGTACACATTTACACCGTACTGTTCAAGCAATAAAGACAGAAGGAATGAAAGCAGGTGTCGCTTTAAATCCACATACACCAGTTGCAGTGTTAGAGGATATTATTCAAGATTTGGATTTAGTTTTAATTATGAGTGTTAATCCTGGATTTGGCGGTCAAATTTTTATTGAAAACACGTATGATAAAGTACGTAAATTAAAAGCAATGATTGATGTAAAGAGATCAAGTGCAATAATTGAGATAGATGGAGGGGTAAATAGTGTAAATGCTAAGGCTCTTGTAGAAGCTGGTGCAAACGCATTAGTTGCTGGAAACTTTGTGTTTAAATCAGAAAATCCAATTGCAACTATTAAAGAATTAAAAGAGCTTACTAAATAAAACAAAAAAAAGAGGTTGGATATCCAACCTCTTTTTTTGAAATAATATCAAGATTAATTATTACATCATTCCTGGCATTCCGCCTCCCATTGGCATTCCACCACCGTTTTCGTCTTTAATATCTACTAAAGCACATTCTGTGATAAGAATCATACCTGCAACAGAAGCTGCATTTTCTAATGCAACTCTTGTTACTTTTTTAGGATCGATTACACCAGCTTCTCTCATATCAATGTATTCGTTTGTTTTAGCGTTGTAACCAAAGTTGTTGTTTCCTTCCAATACTTTAGCAACTACTACAGAACCTTCTAAACCTGCATTTTCTACAATCGTTCTTAAAGGAGCTTCTACTGCTTTTGAAATAATTGCAATACCAGTTTCTTCATCAGCATTTACAGCTTTAATTCCTTCTAGTTTAGCTTTAGCTCTTAATAAAGCAACTCCACCTCCTACAACAATTCCTTCTTCAATAGCTGCTCTTGTAGCGTGTAATGCATCGTCAACTCTGTCTTTTTTCTCTTTCATTTCTACTTCTGTAGCAGCTCCTACATAAAGAACAGCTACTCCGCCAGCTAATTTAGCTAAACGTTCTTGTAGTTTTTCTCTGTCGTAATCAGACGTAGTTGTTTCCATTTGAGCTTTAATCTGATTTACTCTATTTTGGATCATTTCAGATTCTCCACTTCCACTTACAATAGTTGTATTGTCTTTGTCAATGCTTACGCGTTTACAAGTACCTAACATTTCTAAAGTAGTGTTTTCTAATGTATATCCTTGTTCTTCAGAAATTACCACACCACCTGTTAAGATAGCGATGTCTTCTAACATTGCTTTTCTTCTGTCTCCAAAACCTGGCGCTTTTACAGCAGCAATTTTTAAAGCACCTCTTAATTTATTTACTACTAAAGTAGATAATGCTTCTCCATCAACATCTTCAGCAATAATTAATAAAGGTTTTCCTGATTGTGCTACTGGTTCTAGAACAGGTAATAGTTCTTTTAATGAAGATACTTTTTTATCGTATAGTAAAATGTAAGGAGTATCTAACTCAACTTCCATTTTCTCTGAGTTTGTTACAAAGTACGGAGATAAATACCCTCTGTCGAACTGCATTCCTTCTACAACATCAACAAAAGTTTCTGTTCCTTTTGCTTCTTCAACAGTGATTACTCCTTCTTTTCCAACTTTTTCAAAAGCTTTTGCAATTAACTCACCAATAAACTCGTCATTATTTGCAGAGATAGAAGCTACTTGTTTAATCTTGTCCATAGAGCCACCCACTTCTTGCGATTGTTCTTTTAGGTCAGCTACAATAATTTCAACAGCTTTGTCAATTCCTCTTTTTAAGTCCATTGGATTTGCGCCAGCAGCTACGTTTTTTAGACCTTCTTTTACAATAGCTTGAGCTAAAACAGTAGCCGTTGTAGTACCATCACCAGCTAGGTCATTTGTTTTAGAAGCTACTTCTTTTACCATTTGAGCTCCCATGTTTTCTAGTGCATCTTCTAACTCTACTTCTTTTGCTACTGAAACCCCATCTTTTGTTACTGCTGGTGCACCAAAGGCTTTACCAATAATTACATTTCTACCTTTTGGTCCTAATGTTACTTTTACTGCATTTGCTAAAGCATCTACTCCACGTTTTAAGCCTTCGCGCGCTTCTATATCAAATTTAATATCTTTTGCCATAATTTACTTTTAAAATTTATTTAATTAAACAATTGCTAAAATGTCATCTTCACGCATGATCAGGTAGTCTTTACCTTCAAATTTTAATTCAGTTCCAGCGTATTTACCATATAAAACAGTATCTCCAACTTGAACTGTCATAGTATGATCTTTAGTACCATTTCCTACAGCTACTACTGTCCCTTTTTGTGGTTTTTCTTTCGCTGTATCAGGAATAAAAATACCAGAAGCAGTTTTTGTTTCTGCTGGTTGTGGTTCAATAAGAACCCTGTCCGAAAGTGGTTTAATGTTTAATGCCATAGTATTATGTTTAAATAAAATTAAAGATATTTTTTTATGTACCAACAACTATTCATAAAGTATGCCAAACGATATATTGACAATTTGTGACAAAAAAAAATGTCAACTTGACAGTTGACATTTTTTTTATATGATAGAAAATAAATTATTCTTGTGTATTCTTTTCAGTTGTAGTATTTTCTTCTTGGTTTGTTGTAACCGGAGTTTCATTGCTTGTTCCTTCTGTATTCATTTGAATTGGTTGAGTTGGAACTTCTGCATTTGGATCTAATAATAAAGAGTCTCCAAAAGCACCACCACTAAAGCTTATACTAGACAATAAGATAAGTATAATCAACACAGCTCCAAGCGTCCAAGTACTTTTGTCTAAGAAGTCGTTTGTATTTTTTACACCACCTGCAACAGTTGATCCTCCCAAAGAAGAGTCTAAACCTCCTCCTTTAGGATTTTGTACCATAATTACTACAATTAATAAAAAAGATACGATAGCAATTAGTATTAAAAATATTGAAAATGTGCTCATGTTTATAAACTATTATGTTGTTGTAACGCTTTAATGTCTAATATTTGGTTTGCAAAGAAACTACTTTTTTCTGGATATTTCAAAATTAAAATCTCATAAGCTTGTATTGCTTTTTGATATTTTTTTTGTTCTAAGTAAATTTTAGCTAAAGTCTCGGTCATTAAACTAGTATTCTCTTGTGTCGAAAGTTCAATATTTATAGGACTTTGACTTGATTTTTTAGAAGGTGTTATCTTCGGATTTGTTTCTATAAAACGATCAATTAGGGCTTGTTTTTTTTCTAAAATATTTTTCAGATCTTCATCTTTAGATTCAAAAACAGGTTTAATTTCCTCTTTTGACTCCTCGTTTCGATCAAATTTAGAATTATTTTCCCTTTTAATGGGTTGTAGTTTTGATAATTTTAACCACTCTTGAAAAGAATGTTTTTCTTCAGTGTTAAATTGTAAAGGATGGCCAATTTGAAGTTGTTCTTCCAGTTTCTTTGTTTCCTCATTTGTTGATGTTACTAAACTAGGTTGTTCTGCAATATTTTCTTCAACATTTATAATTTGCAAAACTGTTTCTACCTCAGATAGATCTTCTTCAAAAACTTTGTCTTCTTGTGTAATTTCGTAAGCTACTTTAGAAATTGATTGTAATAAGTTACTAATGTTTTGTTCGGGTTCTTTCTGTATTGGTTTTTCAGAAAGAATTGTTTCATTAGTTAAATTTGGTTGATAAGAAATAAACGAGTTACTAACTATGAAGCTAAATAAAATATCACGGTCTAATGTATGAGCTGCTGTTATTTTTAGCTCTTCATTATAAGAGGTACTTTCGTTGGCATATAAAGCTTTTAGATATAAACTTCGCAATGATTGCATATAAGGATATTGCTCGATAAGTTGTTTTAACTCTCGAGAATTATTTCCTTGTATTTCTGAAGGATTAGCTAGTAATTGATGTAGTTTTTCTGTATCCAATGAATTTCTATTTAATTACCATTTTGCTAAAGACTCGTTGAAAACATCTTGCGTAATTCTTGTAAAAATTTCGTCTAATGCACTATTTAGTGTTCCGCCTACTAATTGTGCATTGGCGTCGTAATCATAATAGAAAGAAAATCTTTTTTCAAAATCATCAGCAGGTTTATTTTTATTAAAGAAACGTACATTTATTGCAATATATAATCGGTTTTGTGCTGCTCTTTGGTCTGCAGTTGCAGTCATCGGACTAATTCTGTATTCTACAATTTCTCCCTCGTAAATTAAGTCTCCATCATTATTTGTTAGCGATAAGCTAGTTTGATTTTGAATAAGATCTTGTAATGCAATTGTAAAAGTTCGATCAATTCCTGGTTCAACTAATTGCGCATTATTTTGAAAACTATTTACCTGAAAGCTATTTGCATCGATTTTTCCAGTTCCAGTGAAGTTGTAATATTTACAACTATGGAAGGTAAGTAAAAGTAATAAAATACCAAAGATTGATTTTAGCTTCATGAGTTTATAAATTGTATTGTTTTATTTTTCTATAAAGTGTTCGTTCAGAAATACCTAGCTCTTCTGCCGCTACTTTTCGTTTCCCATTATTTCTGTCGAGGGCTCTTTTGATGAGTTCAACTTCTTGTTCTTCTAAGTTTAATGGCTCGTCTTCGACGGTTTCTGCAATTAAATAATCGTCATCATCTTCAATAGTATCGTCAATTATAGTTGGATGAAATGTTGATGAACTATGATTATTTTTGTTTTCTATTTGTAAAATATCATTTGGATTGTCAGAATAGTCAATTGTATCGTTGGATTTTCCACCGAAAATTCGCTGAATCAATGGTTGATTTGTTTCTTGAACTTGACCTTTATCATGTTTTAGCAATTCTAAAGTAAGTTTTTTTAAATCAGTTAAATCATTTCTCATATCGAATAAGATTTTGTATAAAATCTCTCGTTCAGAGCTAAAATCATTTTCTGATTTTTTTTGATTAATTACAGAAGGCAATTGCTTATTATGATTTGGTAAATAAGATTGTAACGTCTGTAAATTAATTTCTCTATTTGTTTCTAAAACAGAAATTTCCTCTGCTACGTTTCTCAATTGACGAATATTTCCATTCCAGCGATATCTCAAAAGATAATTAGTTGCATCTGTACTTAAACGAATAGGAGGCATATTGTATTTATGGGCAAAATCAGAAGAGAATTTTCTAAATAAAAGATGAATATCTTCTCCTCTTTCTCGCAAAGGAGGGAGTGTTATTTCTACAGTACTTAATCTGTAATATAAATCTTCTCTAAATTTTCCTTTTGCAATAGAATCTAACATATTTACGTTAGTTGCAGCAATAATGCGTATATCAGTTTTTTGAACTTTAGATGAGCCAACTTTTAAAAATTCTCCATTTTCTAAAATTCTCAGCAATCTCACTTGAGTGGTTAGAGGTAATTCACCTACTTCGTCAAGAAAAATTGTTCCGCCGTTAGCTTCTTCAAAATAACCTTCACGGGTACCCACAGCACCCGTAAAAGCTCCTTTTTCGTGTCCAAATAACTCACTGTCAATTGTTCCTTCTGGTATTGCTCCACAGTTTACTGCAATATATTTTCCGTGTTTTCGATGTGATAACGAATGGATGATTCGAGGGATACTTTCTTTTCCTACTCCACTTTCACCAGTTACTAAAACAGAAATATCGGTTGGAGCAACTTGAATTGCTTTTTCAATTGCTCTATTTAATTTAGGATCATTTCCTATTATCTCAAATCTACGTTTTATTGCTTGAACGTTTTCCATTCTTATTATTTAGAATATAAGTTCTACAATAGTGCTATGCTTGCATTGGTGAATAACCTATTGCTTCTCCAATTAAAGTTGCCGATGTACAGTCTGTGATTTTAACTTCTACAAAATCGCCAACTTTGTAATGTTCTTTAGGGAAAACTACTGTTGTGTTCTGCGAATTTCTACCCGACCATTCATTTTCAGATCTTTTTGATGTTTTTTCAATTAGTACCTCAACAGTTTGTCCAACAAAACGCTGTGTTCTAGTTAATGAAATTTCACGTTGCACTTCAATAACTTCAGCTAAGCGTCTTTTTTTAACTTCTTCCGGAACGTCATCTTCCAATTTTCTTGCGGCTAAAGTACCAGGGCGCTC
The DNA here is from genome assembly GCA_947626185.1 of uncultured Flavobacterium sp. GTDB lineage: Bacteria > Bacteroidota > Bacteroidia > Flavobacteriales > Flavobacteriaceae > Flavobacterium. The sequence goes on along the minus strand of CANQRD010000002.1, from coordinate 12,463 downwards.
AGAATAGGCAAACATATAACCAAAGTCATAATTTGCATATTTCATTAAAGAAAGTGTATCTTGATGATCTTCTTCTGTTTCTGTAGGGAAACCTGTAATCATATCTTGAGAAAGTGAAATATCAGGTACTAAACGATAAATATTATCGATTAATGCCATATATTCTTCTCTAGTATGTTGACGATTCATTTCTTTTAATATACGTGTACTTCCCGATTGAACAGGTAGATGTATATATTTACAAACATTTGGATATTTTGCAATTACTTGAATTACTTCTAGATGCATATCCTGTGGATTTGAGGTAGAAAAACGAAAACGCATTTTTGGAAACGAAATAGCACATTGCTCTAATAATTGAGCAAAATCTACAGCAGTTGCTTTTTGCATTTCTGTTGCTTTTTCAAAGTCTTTCTTTAATCCACCACCATACCAAAGGTAGCTATCAACATTTTGACCCAATAAAGTAATCTCTTTGAATCCTTTTTCGTATAAATCAGTAATTTCTTCCATAATACTTTGTGGATCTCTGCTTCGCTCTCGTCCTCTTGTAAATGGAACTACACAGAATGTGCACATATTATCACAGCCTCTAGTAATAGAAACAAATGCAGTAACACCATTGCTTTGTAAACGAACAGGAGCAATATCACCATAAGTTTCATCTTTCGATAAAATTACGTTGATGGCATCTCTTCCTTCATCTACTTCTTTAAGTAAATTAGGTAAATCCTTGTATGCATCAGGACCTACAACCATGTCAACAATTTTCTCTTCTTCTAAGAATTTACTTTTTAAACGTTCTGCCATACAGCCTAATACTCCTACTTTCATTCCAGGATTTTTTCTTTTGGCTTGATTGTATTGATCTAAACGTTTGCGAACAGTTTGCTCTGCTTTATCTCTGATAGAGCATGTGTTTACTAAAACTAAATCGGCTTCTTCTAAATTGTTTGTGGTATTATATCCTTCGTTAGCTAAAATTGAGGCTACAATTTCACTATCTGAAAAGTTCATTTGACAACCGTAGCTCTCAATAAATAACTTCTTAGTATTATCTTTATTATGCTCTAAATTAAGGCTGGTGCCTTGTTTTTGTTCGTTTATAACCTTCTCCATATTATTTTCAAATGGGTGTTCTGTAATTTAAGGACAAAGATAGTTATTTTTCGATTACTGACAAGTTGACAGCTTTGTATTTCTTCATTAATACCTTGTAGAGTTTTTATTAATGCAATATTTGCTAGCTTTCTCCATACGTAATATTTTATTTAGAATATTACGAAATAATAACTCCTTTTCTTTAATGTAAATTACATAGATTTGATAAGTTTATTAAAAATCTTAAAAGTAACTATTAAGTAATTACAATAGTTTTGCTACTTTTGAGCAATTTTTATAATAATTCAACGAGTTAATAAGATTTGTTTGACAATAAATTGTTAATATTTAATAGTTTTTAAAGGTTAAGTTTATAGCGTTTTATAAAAAACAAACAATAATAGGTATTAGGAGACAGAAATATTGTGTAAATCGTATATTTTTGTTTCACAAAAGAATGAAGTATGGCAAAGAATTTAGTGATTGTTGAGTCACCAGCTAAAGCAAAGACGATCGAAAAGTTTTTAGGAAAGGATTATCAAGTCGAATCAAGTTACGGGCATATTGCAGATTTACCATCAAAAGAAATAGGGGTAGATGTGGAAAATGGTTTTAAACCAAAATATGAAGTTTCTAGTGATAAAAAATCCGTTGTAAAAAAATTAAAAGATCTTTCAAAAAAAGCAGAAATTGTTTGGTTGGCTTCCGATGAAGACCGCGAAGGAGAGGCTATTGCATGGCACTTGGCGGAAGAACTAAATTTGAAAGAGGATAAAACAAAACGTATTGTTTTTCACGAGATTACAAAGTCTGCAATTTTAAAAGCAATTGAAAATCCGAGAACAATCAATTACGATTTGGTAAATGCGCAACAAGCACGTAGAATATTAGACCGTTTGGTAGGGTATGAATTATCTCCTGTTTTATGGAAGAAAGTAAAAGGTGGATTATCTGCTGGAAGAGTTCAATCCGTAGCTGTTCGTTTAATTGTAGAGAGAGAAAAAGAGATTAATGAATTTAAAATTCATTCTTCATATAGTATTACTGCTGAGTTTTTAACAGCAGAGAATAAAGTTGTAAAAGCTAAGTTATCAAAGTCTTTTGCGACGGAGCAAGAAGCATTAGTTTTTTTGAATCAAAATATCAATGCTCAGTTCAATATTATTGACCTTGAAACAAAACCAGCAAAAAAATCACCTGCTGCACCATTTACAACATCTACCTTGCAACAAGAAGCTGCACGAAAACTTTATTATTCTGTGGGGCAAACCATGATGTTGGCACAACGATTATATGAAGAGGGATTTATTACTTATATGAGAACCGATAGTGTAAACTTGTCTAATGAAGCAGTAAAAGCAGCAGCAGATGAAATTACCAAATCGTACGGTGCAGATTATGTACAAACAAGAAATTATGTAACGAAAAGTAAAGGAGCTCAAGAAGCTCACGAGGCAATTCGTCCTACCAATATGACGTTACACTCTGTACCGTTAGATAGAGACCAAGCTAGGTTGTATGAACTGATTTGGAAGCGAACTGTAGCTTCTCAAATGAGTGATGCTAAACTGGAGCGAACAAATGTACGAATTGGTGCTGATAAACATCAAGAAGTATTTTTAGCTACGGGTGAAGTATTACTTTTTGAAGGATTCTTAAAAGTATATCTTGAAGGACATGATGATGAAGAGGAAGAAGTAGAAGGAATTTTACCACAGTTAAAAGTAGGTGAGCAGCTGCAAAATAAAAATATTTTAGCAACACAAAGATACAGTAAGCCAGCAGCACGTTATACAGAAGCATCTTTAGTTAAAAAATTAGAAGAGTTAGGTATTGGACGTCCATCGACTTATGCACCAACTATTTCTACAATTATAGCTCGTAATTACGTTGAAAAAGGAACAACAGAAGGTAAGGAAAGAAATTACAAACTATTTAGCTTAACAAACGGAACTATTGCTGATAAAGTATTGGTAGAAAAAACAGGTTCAGATAAAGGAAAGTTGATACCTACTGATATTGGAATTATTGTAAATGATTTTCTTGTAAAGAATTTCAAAACTATTTTAGATTATAATTTTACTGCAAAAGTTGAAGAGGATTTTGACTCAATTGCAGAAGGAAAAGAAGATTGGACAAAAATGATGAAAGAATTTTACGATCATTTTCATCCAACAGTAAAAGATGTAGAAGAAAACGCAGATCGTGAATCTGGTGAACGTATTCTAGGAATTCATCCAGTATCAGGTAAACCTGTTTTAGTTCGTCTGGGCAAATTCGGACCAATGGCTCAAATAGGCGACGCTAATGATGAAGAAAAACAATACGCGAGCTTGGCACCCGATCAAAATATAGGAACAATTACTTTAGAGGAAGCTCTAAAGTTGTTTTTACTACCAAAAACACTAGGTGAATATAAAGGAGAAGAGGTAGAAGTGAATAATGGACGCTTCGGTCCTTATGTTCGCGTTGGCAAAACATTTATATCTCTTCCGAAAGGACTAGAGCCACTAGATGTTACTTTTGATAAAGCGCTGGAGTTCATTAAGGAAAAAGAACAAGCAGATATGCCTATTACAACTTATAAAGATATGCCAGTGCAGAAAGGCGTAGGTAGATTTGGTCCATATTTGAAGTGGAATGGAATGTTTATTAATGTCAACAAAAAATATGATTTTGATAATTTATCTAACAGTGATGTTGTTGAGTTAATTGAAGATAAGATTCAAAAAGAAATAGATAAGATAATTCACGATTGGCCAGAAGAAGGAATTCGCGTTGAAAAGGCACGATGGGGGAGATCTGTAATTTTGAAAGGAAAAGTTAAAATTGAATTGTCTAAAGATGTTGATGCGCAAGCAATGACATTAGAGCAAGTACAAGCATTAATAGAAGAAAAAGCTCCTGCAAAGAAAACAAAAGTTGTAACGACAAAGAAAACAACAGCTAAAAAAACAACAGCAAAAAAATAATTAAAGCAACGATATGATTGAGCTATTGCATCCGGTAAGTGTCGAATTGAGAAATTATATAGATGGATTACCAAGTCAATGTTTAGGTAAAAAAGTTCATTTTCATGTAGGAGGTAATTTTGACAAGTTTGATCAATATAAAATTGCAATTATTGGAGTTGGTGAAAATAGAGGAGCGCAATCAGGTGATGATTTAGTAGATATTTCTAAAATTAGAAAAAGTTTTTATGCGTTATATCCAGGTAATTGGGATTTGAAAATTATTGATCTTGGCGATGTTTTAGCGGGAGAAAAATTGGAAGATACTTATTGCTTGTTAAAAACAATTATCGCCGAACTAATCAGTAATAAAGTTATTCCTGTAGTGTTAGGGGGGGCGCAAGACTTGACTTATGCACTCTATAGAGCTTATGACGTATTAGATCAAATGGTTAATCTAGTAGTGATTGATAGTAAAATTGATATTGCAAAGAAAAATACTTCCTTAGCAGATAGTTTTTTATCAAAAATAATTATTGAAGAACCAATTAATTTATTCAATTATGCTAATTTAGGTTATCAAACTTATTTCAACTCACAAGAAGAAATGGACTTAATAGATAGCCTTTATTTTGAAGCATATAGAGTTGGTGAAATTGCTAATAATTTATCTTTAGCAGAGCCAGTTTTAAGAGATGCGGATATTGTGAGTGTTGATATGAATGCTGTAAAATCAAGTGATTCTGGTGATTTTTTAAATTTTAATCCAAATGGGTTTGATGGAAAGGAAATTTGCGGATTAGCTCGTTATAGTGGACTTAGTGATAAAGTTTCAGTTTTTGGTATTTTCAATTACAATAATCAGTCTACTGGTGCGTTATTAATAAGTCAAATGATGTGGTACTTTATAGAGGGGGTAAATTATAGATATAATGAGTATCCCTTCGTTAATAATGAGAACTATTTAAAATATATTGTTCCATTTGAAGACTATGAAGATTTGGTTTTTTACAAGAGTAGTAAGTCAGAAAGATGGTGGATTGAAGTCGATTCGCAACACAATGTTAATAAAAAGTTAAGCAACAAAGCCTTTCTTCCGTGTTCTTATGATGACTATTTAAACGCTACTTCTCAGCAATTGCCTGATAGATGGTGGAGAACGTTCAAGAAGAGTTTTGTTTAAATAAAATATTTAACATTCCTATATGTTAAATATAAACTAATTTTTTTATAGCTTTGTTTTTGAAAATTAAAAATAATTGAATACGTTTACATTTTTAAGAAGTGTATAAGAAAACCTAAATATTATATGAAGAAGATCATTACGTTAGGAGCAGTTTTAGCTTTGGTTTGTAGCTGTGGCACAGGAGATCGAGGTGAGTTGATGGGGGGAGCAGAAGGAAAGCGATGGGCAACTACAAAACCTCAAGGCATGTCTTTAATTCCTGGAGGAACATTTACTATGGGACAGTCTAATGAAGACTTCCTTGGTGCACAAGATGCGCCAACTCGAACTGTAACTATTGGTTCATTTTATATGGATGAAACTGAAATTACTAATAATCAGTATCGAAAATTTGTTGATTGGGTAAAAGACTCAATTGTTCGTACACGTTTGGCTATTGCAGCCGAAGACATGGGGCTTACTCCAGAGGCTGGTGGTATTGGTGCCTATGCTTTCTTAGATAATGAAGAAAACTTGGATCGAATGACTCCTTATCAAAGATATATGTATGAAAACTACTATAGCATGGACTCTAGTGATGATATGTATGCTGGTAGAAGATTAAATAAAAAAGTTAATTTACCTACCTCTGTAGACCGTTATCCAGATGAAGCTTTTGTAGAGGTAATGGATTCTTTATACATTCCTGCTTCTGAAACTTACAATGGAATGGGGATGTTTGATGTTTCTAAATTAAAATTTAAATATACTTATGTAGATTTAAACGAAGCATTGAAAGATCAAGGAACGGATCCAAGAAGTAGACGAAAAAGAAGTTTAAAAACAGAAAGTTTGCTAATCTATCCTGATACTACTCGTTGGATTAAAGAATTTCAACATTCTTACAATGAGCCTATGCATAATGATTATTTCTGGCACGAGGCTTTTGGAGAATATCCAGTAGTTGGAGTAAACTGGAATCAAGCTAGAGCGTTTGCCGCTTGGAGAACAATGTATAAAAATGGATATTTAAAATCTAAAGGAATGCCAACTGAGGTTCAAGAATTTAGATTGCCAATGGAAAGTGAGTGGGAGTATGCTGCTCGCGGTGGTTTAGAAGGAGCTATGTATCCTTGGGGGGGACCTTATACAACTGACGAAAAAGGATGTTTTATGGCTAACTTTAAACCAACAAGATTTGATTATGCAGCAGATGGGGCTACATATACAGCTGAAGCCAAAGCATACCCTGCTAATGGTTATAATTTGTATAATATGTCAGGAAACGTTGCTGAGTGGACAAGTACGCCATATGAAGTATCATCATACGATTTTATGTCAAGTTTAAAGCCGAAAAACTTAGCAATGGATACACCGTTAAAAGTAGTTAGGGGTGGTTCATGGAGAGATCCTGCTTATATGATACAAGTGGCTACTCGTGACTCTGAATATGCAGACTCTGCAAGATCTTACATAGGATTTAGAACAGTTCAATCAGTGTCAGGATCATTGTCAAGAGCAAATTTATCAAAAATGGCAAAATAGTAAGTTATCTACCAATTAATAATAAATCAAAAAAATCAATTAAAAAACATTAGAATTATGGCAATACCTAAAAAAGTGATGAACTTCTGTTATGGAATGGGGGCATCAGTTGTAATTATCGGTGCACTATTTAAAATTACTCATATGGAAATGGGGCCAATTAACGGAAATAACATGTTAACTTTAGGTCTAGTGGTAGAGGCGCTTATTTTTGCTATTTCTGCTTTCGAACCTGTTGACGATGAACTAGACTGGTCTAAAGTTTTCCCTGAGTTAAAAGGAGGAGATGCAAATCCTGTCAAAATTGCTGGTGGATCAGCTGTTGGATTTGCAGGAGGAGCTTCTACAGAAGAGCAAGGAATGTTGTCTAAAAAACTAGACGATTTATTAAAAGAAGCTAAAATAGACGGTGAATTAATGAATAGTTTAGGAAGAAGTATAAGAAACTTTGAAGCGGCTTCTAAAGAAATTGCTCCAACAGTTGATTCTGTTGCATCTACTAAAAAATATGCTGAGGAAATGTCTATGGCAGCAGCACAATTAGAGTCTTTAAACTCTATGTATAAAGTTCAATTAGAAAGCGCAACTCGTAATGCCGAAATAAATAAAGAAGTAGCAGAAAATAATGTTAAATTAAAAGAGCAAATGGCTGCTTTAACAACAAATTTATCTTCTTTAAATACTGTTTACGGAGGAATGTTATCTGCAATGGGACACCGTAATTAAATTATAGTCATTTTAAAGTTATAAAGTAATGGCAGGAGGAGCAAAATTGACACCTAGGCAAAGGATGATTAACTTAATGTATCTGATATTCATCGCAATGATGGCCCTTCAGATGTCAAAAGAAGTTTTATCAGCTTTTGATATGGTGAATGACAAATTAGAAATGGCTAACAAATCTAATGCAGATAGTAATGATAGGTTACTAAATCAGTTAGAAGTTAAAGCACAAGACGAGCCAAAACGTTTTGGTGAACCATATCAAAAAGCATTAGAAGTTAAGAAAATTACTAAATCGTTTTACGATTTAGTAGCAGGAGTTAAACAACAAATAGTTGAGCCTTTAAAAGACCAAATGGAAGATGGTAAATTGCCAGCTGAAAAAATGGAAAAAGGCGATGTACTTGATACAGCTTGGTTTGCGGGTGATAAATATTCAGCAGAAGGTGAAGATTTTGTAAAAGCAATCGAAAAATATAAAAGTGATATTTTAGCTGTTTTAGGTAACGATACAAAATATCAACCAATTAGAGTTGACTTACAAGCTAGATTTGATTTAGCTGACGTAAAAAGGAAAGACGGTATTGTAGTTCCATATTTAAACTACAATTTTCAAGGTTTTCCAGCAATTGCGTCTTTAACTAAATTATCTACAATGCAAAACGATGCAATTACAATTGCACAGGAAATTTATAATAGCTTATTAGGAAATACATTAACGCAAGCAGCATCAATGTCAAACTATAGAGCGATTGTAATCTCAGAAAAGTCGGCTTATTTTGCAGGAGAGCCATATAAAGGTATTGTGGTTTTAGGTCGTTATGATGACTCAACTGTACCAACAGAGGTAGTTGTAAATGGGCAAAAATTAGATTTATCTAAATCATTAGACAATGGTCGTGTAAATCTTAGTTTTAATACTGGTAATGTTGGTGAGCATGAGTTTAAAGGTAAGTTTACTTTTATGGAAGATGGGAAAGCTATTCCGGTTGATTTTACAGGTAATTATGTAGTTGTTCCAAAACCAAACCAAGCAAACATTTCTGCAGATAAGATGAATGTTGTTTATCGTGGAGTTGTAAACCCTATGACAATTACATTCGCTGGTATATCAGATGATAAAGTTCAAGCTATTGCACCAGGATTGTCTAAAGCAGGAAAACCAGGACAATATAGCATGCGTCCGCAAGCAGGCAGAGAAGTTGTTATCAACGTTACTGGTAAGTTACCTGATGGTACTTCGGTAAGCGATAAAAAAATGTTTAGAATTAAAGATATTCCTGCACCTCGTGGAACGGTTCGAGGAGAATATGACGCTAAAGGACCAAAATCTAACTTAGAGATTGTTACTATTGGCGCAAGATTAGAAGATTTTGATTTCGAGTTAGGATTGACAGTTACAGGTTTCGTGCTTCAAGTTCCTGGTCAGCCATCAGTGGTTGTTCAAGGAAACAGAATGAACGATAGAGCAAAAGCGGCTATTAGTAAAGCACGTTTGGGAGATGTAGTTGTAATATCAGATATTAAGGTACGTTTAGATGGTTCTAGTGATTATCAATTAAAGAAAACGGCACCTTGTACATACGAAATCATGTAATTTCGATAAATAAAGAAGAAAACTTTGAATAATATGAACTGGAAAAAAATTTCACTATTTGTAGCGTTTTCAATCTTCTCGTTGCAATCATTTGCGCAAAGCAACCTTTTGAACGCAAAGTCGGCTGAAGAAATTGGAATGAAAAGTCTTCAAGAAATATACGTACAAAGCGAAGGACCAATACCTTATGGGTATGTAGCAGATAAAGATATTCTGTTTGGTATTAAGGTTTGGGAGAATATTGATTTGAGCGAAAAGGCAAATGAAACTTACTATTATCCGATTGAAGAAGTACCTGGTGATGGAAGAAAATCATTATTTCAAACTTTAATTGATGGAATTAAATCAGGAAAAATTACTAGCGTGTATGACGATAGTGATTTTAAGAAAAAGAGAAACTTAAAGGATATAGAATCTTCATTCGTTAAGATTGATACAACAGATGTAGGAATTGAATACTATAACGCTGGTGAAAAAATACCAGAAGAATATATTCAACGTACAGAATTACGTCCATCAGATGTTAAATCTTATCAAGTCATGGGAATATGGTATTTCGATCGTAATGAAGGTCAATTAAAATATCGTATTTTAGGAATAGCTCCTGTTGTTGTAGATTTATACACCAAAGGTTCACAAAATGAAAATGCTGTGCCGTTATTCTGGATTTTCTTTCCAGATGCGAGAGCTACTTTATTTGAGTCTAAAGTATTTAACTCTAAGAACCCAATGAACCCATTAAATTTTGATCATTTGTTTAATGCAAGAAGATTTAGTTCAACAATCTTTAAAGCAGATAACCAATATGGAGATTCTCGTATTGATGATTATATAAAGGGTGGAGAAATGAGTCAATTATTTGAAGGCGAACGCATCAAAGAATTGATCAGAAACCTTGAAGATGATTTATGGAATTACTAATTTTGTAATTACTAATTTATAAAGCTCTTATCTAAATTAGATAAGAGCTTTTTTTATGTTGTTGTTTATGGTGGATTATATTGTAGTAGGTTGTGGTTTAGCAGGAATGGCTTTTGCGGAGACATTAGCTAAACATAATAAAACTTTTGTGGTAATTGATGGTGAAAAGCGCTCGTCTTCCTTGATTGCTGGCGGCATGTACAATCCAGTTGTTTTAAAGCGTTTTACAGATGTTTGGCGTATAAAAGAGCAATTGCTAATAGCCGAAGAGTTTTATCCTGCTTTAGAAGATAAGTTGGGGGTTTCTTGTTGGTATCCAATGCCATTACTGAGAAGGTTGGCTTCTATTGAAGAGCAAAATAATTGGTTTCACGCAAGTGATAAACCCAATTTGGTAGAGTTTTTAAATAATGAATTAAGTAAAGAAAAAGTTAATGGTGTTGATGCTCCTTTTGGATATGGCGAAGTTTTTTCTACAGGTTATTTAGATACTAATGATTTAATTCCCGCATATAGAAAATATTTAGCAAATAAAAATAGTTATCGTTTAGAAGAATTTGATTATGAAGCGCTTTCTTATAATGAAGACGGAGTTGATTACAAAGATATTACTGCCAAAAACATTGTGTTTGCTGAAGGATTTGGGCTGTTGAAAAATCCTTTTTTTGAAGGACTACCGCTAGATGGTACAAAAGGGGAATTGTTGCTGATTAGAATACCTGGTTTGAAAATTAACGCAATGTTAAAAGCTGGTGTTTTCCTTATACCTATCGGTCATGAGATGTTTAAGTTAGGAGCTACTTATAATTGGGAAGATAAAACTGATAGGCCAACATTAGAAGGAAAAGAAGAACTAATAGAAGGCTTAAAGAGCTTTATGCATTTAGATTTTGAAATAGTAGAGCATATAGCAGGTGTTCGGCCAACTGTAAAAGATCGTCGTCCGCTATTAGGTAGGAGTATGGTTTCTGATCGTATTTTTGTATTAAATGGTTTAGGAACGCGTGGTGTTCTTTTGGCGCCTTATTTGGCGGAAAAGCTATTTGAATTTATTGAAGAAAATAAAGAATTGGAAGATAATTTATCAATTCATCGATATAAAAAATTTAAAATAAAGAAATAAAATACATGTTAAACATACATAATTTGTCCATTTCATTTTCTGGAGAGTATTTATTTGAAAATGTAACATTTAGAATCGGAGCTGGAGATCGAGTTGGATTAGTTGGAAAAAATGGTGCAGGAAAGTCTACTATGCTAAAGCTTTTGTCTGGTGATATGGAACCAGATACTGGCAGTATGGCGATAGAAAAAGATATCAAAATCGGTTTTCTTCGCCAAGACATTGATTTTATCCCTGGTCGTACTGTTTTAGAAGAAGCTTATCAAGCTTTTGATGAAATTAAATTTGTTGAAGCTCAGTTAGAAAAGGTAAATAAAGAACTAACCGAAAGAACTGATTACGAGTCAGAATCATATTCTGAATTAATTGAGAAATTAAGCGATTTAACTCATCGCTTTGAAATTATTGGCGGATATAATTATGTTGGAAATACCGAACGTATTTTACAAGGATTAGGTTTTAAACGAGAAGATTTTGATAATTTAACCGATACTTTTTCGGGCGGATGGCGTATGCGTATTGAGTTGGCAAAACTTTTATTACAAGATAATGATGTATTGTTGCTAGATGAGCCTACTAACCACTTGGATATCGAGAGTATTATCTGGTTAGAAAACTTTTTGCGTACTTATCCTGGCGCTGTTGTAATTATTTCGCATGATAAAATGTTTTTGGACAATGTAACCAATCGTACTATAGAAATATCATTGGGAAAAATTTACGATTTTGACAAACCTTATTCAGAATATTTAGTCTTACGTGAAGAGTTAAGAGAAATACAATTAGCAGCTCAAAAAAATCAAGCGAAAAAGATAGAAGAAACAGAAAAATTAATAGAACGCTTCCGTTATAAAGCTACAAAGGCATCAATGGCGCAATCATTAATTAAAAGATTAGATAAAGTTGAACGTATTGAAGTAGATGAAGATGATAATGCGGTAATGAATATATCTTTTCCAGTTAGTATTGAACCTGGTAGAGTGGTGCTGGAGATGGAAAAAGTAACTAAGCGTTTTGGAGAAAAAGTTATTTTTAAAGATATTGATTTTTTGATTGAACGCGGAAGTAAAATTGCTTTTGTAGGTCAAAATGGTCAAGGAAAATCAACGTTGATTAAAGCAGTGATGGATGAATTCGAATATGACGGATCGATTAAAATAGGTCACAATGTTCAAATTGGTTATTTTGCGCAAAATCAAGCAGATTATTTAGATGGAGAAAAAACATTATTAGACACAATGTTAGATGCTGCTACAGATGCTAACCGTGTAAAGGTACGCGATATGTTGGGAGCATTTCTATTTAAAGGAGACGATGTTGAGAAAAAAGTTAAAGTA
>CANQRD010000001.1 GCA_947626185.1 uncultured Flavobacterium sp. | reverse complement strand
AATATTTTGACACAACCGAATTGCCAAAGTTTAGCGAGATAGATTTGAAATTTGATGAATAACTATTTCTCAAGTTTAAGTAATTACTATTATTTGTATATTTGCTTTGAGCTAACGGAAATACGTTGAAAAACAAAGCAATAAGCACCGTTACCAAATCGTTACCTGACTTCTTTGATTATTCTTATAAAAGCTTAGTATTCAACCGATGCAGCTTTTCCCTGAAAACTTTAAAATAAAAAGCTTTGTATTCGCTAATACTTTCATGCTTTGCTACAACTTTTAAAATATTCTGATCATTTTTATAAACCTTTATAATGTTGTAAACATCATCCTCTTGGTTACTTCCAGTCATTTGTGACATTAGCATAACTATTTTTGTTTTTGAAAAAGAGAATGGTATTGGATTTCCTCCATGTGTATATTGATAATCACCTTCAAACGTTAACTGTTTACCAACTTCAGTTTGTGTTTGATCAGGATTTTTTCTAATCACATCGTCGTTGCTAGAACAACCAACAAGTAGAAAAGAGAATATCGCTACTGATGCGAATATTTTACCTAGTTTAGTCATAATGTAAGTATTAAAATTTTGTTATAATTTAATTTAGACCAAAACTAAATAATAAAAATAAAACCCCCAAATTTATTTAGATTATTTATAAATAATAATTTAAAATACTGATTTATAGATAGTAAGTAGAAATAAAAAAGGGTATTGACTAGTCAATACCCTTTTTTATTTCATAATCTATTACCTTAATTAAAGGTAATTAAGATTCTTAAGCTTCTAATGGTAAAATTGAAACGTAAGATTTGTTGTCTTTTTTCTTCTGGAATTGTACAATTCCGTCAACTTTTGCATGTAAAGTATGATCTTTTCCCATGTAAACGTTTTCACCTGCATTATGCTTAGAACCTCTTTGTCTAACAATGATGTTTCCAGCAATTGCAGCTTGACCACCGTAAATCTTAACGCCTAAACGTTTCGATTCTGATTCTCTACCGTTCTTAGAACTTCCGACACCTTTTTTGTGAGCCATGACGCTTTAATTTTTAATTGTTAATTACTCAGCTGATTCAGCTGCTTCTTTTTTAGTCGCTTTTTTCTTAGCTCCACCGAAATTGATTCCTTCAATAACGATTTGAGTTAATGCTTGTCTGTGACCGTTTTTCTTTTTGTAACCTTTTCTTCTTTTCTTTTTGAAAACGATTACTTTATCACCTTGAAGGTGTTTTAAAACTTTAGCCTCTACAGAAGCTCCTTCTATAACTGGGGCGCCCACAGTAATGTTGTTGTTATCATCAACTAAAAGAACTTTGTCAAAAGTGATTGAAGTTCCTTCTTCTGATGCTAAACGGTGAACATAAACTTTAAGGTCTTTGCTAACTTTGAATTGTTGCCCAGCTATCTCTACGATTGCGTACATAACAATAAATATTAATGTTTAATTAAGTTTGCAAATATAGTTTTTTTTTATTGTATACAAAATATATTGCTCATATAAATTGATGTTTTTTCTAAATTATTTTTTCTAATCTTCATAAGGTTAGTGTATTATAAAATTAACGTTGATTTTATATGTTTTTTTACTTTATAGTATAGTCAAAATAACGAGTTGACTCTTTAAAAATAGATTTTTTTATTGAAGGTGTAACATTTAGTAAAAACTACGTCTAATTACACTATAATCAATTAACAAAAACATAAGAAATGAAAAAATCACTATTGATTTTAGGTGCATTGTTTTTTGGAATTACTGCATCAGCTCAAAAGGTGGAATTTGAAGAATACACTTTGAACAATGGGCTAAAAGTTGTTTTGCATCAAGACAAGTCTGCACCAGTTGTTATCACTTCTGTGATGTATCATGTAGGTGCAAAAGATGAAAATCCGGAGCGCACTGGTTTTGCTCACTTTTTTGAACATTTATTGTTTGAAGGAACAGAAAATATTGAAAGAGGTGAATGGTTTAAAATTGTAACAGCAAACGGTGGTCAAAACAACGCAAATACATCTGATGACAGAACGTATTATTATGAGGTTTTTCCATCTAATAATTTAGAATTAGCTCTTTGGATGGAGTCTGAAAGATTAATGCATCCTGTTATCAATCAAATTGGAGTATCTACTCAAAATGAGGTTGTAAAAGAAGAGAAGCGTTTGCGCATGGATAATCAGCCTTACGGGCAAATATTTCCACAAGTAAAAGCTAATTTGTTTAAAAAACACCCTTATCGTTGGGCACCTATCGGTTCTATGGAACATTTAGATGCAGCTACTTTGGAAGAGTTTTTAGATTTTAATCATAAGTTTTATATTCCAAATAATGCGGTTTTAGTTGTTGCTGGTGATTTTGAATTTCCGCAAGCAAAAAAGTGGATTGAGCAATATTTTGGACCAATAAAAAAAGGAACTCCTATTGTGCGTGAAACAATTTTGGAAGAGCCTATTACTAAAGAAATTAGAGCAGAATATCAAGATCCGAATATTCAAATACCAATGCTAATTGAGGCATATCGTACGCCATCAATGAAAACGCGTGATGCACGAGTATTAGATATGATTTCGTATATTTTATCCAATGGGAAAAGCTCAAGATTATATAAGAAAATCGTTGATGATCAAAAGAAAGCATTAGAAATAGGTGCTTTCAATCTTAGCCAAGAAGATTACGGCATCTATTTAATTTATGGATTGCCAATGCAAGGATATACGACGGAAGATTTAGTAAAAGAAATTGATGTTGAAATTGAAAGAATGCAAACTGAATTAATTTCTGAGCGTGATTTCCAAAAGTTACAAAACCTTTTAGAGAATCAATATGTTAATGAAAACTCTGATATTGAAGGATTAGCGCATAATTTAGCTACTTATAGCTTATTTTATGGAGATACTAATTTGATTAATACAAATATTGATATCTATAAAAGTATTACTCGTGAAGAAATTCGTGAGGTAGCAAAAAAATATTTAAATAAAAATCAACGTTTAATTTTAGACTACATTCCTGAAAAAGGTGCTAATAACTAATACTAAACAAGAAGAAGAATGAAAAGAGTATATATATATGCAGTTAGTTTAGTAATGACTTTAGCAACTGCCCAATTACATTCACAAAATAGACAACAACCAGTATCTGGTCCAGTTCCAACTGTACAGATTGGAAAACCAACTTCATTTGTTTTGAAGAATGGATTAAAGGTGTTAGTTGTTCCAAGTCATAAATTACCTCAAGTTTCTTATGCGCTAACAATAGATAATGCACCTATTTATGAAGGAGACAACGCAGGAGTGTCAAGTATTTTATCTGCAATGTTAGGAAATGGAACAACAAAAATGTCCAAAGAGAAATATAACGACGAAATTGACTTTTTAGGCGCAAGTATTCGATTTTCCTCAGCTGGAGCTTATGCTCATGGCTTATCTAAGTATAATCAAGCTATTTTAGGATTATTAGCAGATGGGGCACTTAATGCTAAATTAACCGAAGAAGAATTCAATACTCAAAAGGCTAAAGTAATTGAGTCATTGCGTTCTACAGAGAAGAGTATTACTACAATTGCAGGAAGAGTTGAAAACGCTTTGCTGTATGGTAAAAATACTGCTGCTGGAGAGTTTGAAACAAGTGAAACAGTAGGAAATGTTACTTTTAAAGACGTTCAAGATTACTACGCTAAATATTTCAATCCGCAGAATGCTTATTTAGTGATTGTAGGGGATGTTGATTATAAGAAAACAGAAAAATTAGTAAAATCTTTATTTGATAACTGGAAGCAAACAAAAATAGATCCATCGAATCAAGAGGTAAAAGGTAATGTTACAAAAACACAAATAGATTTTGTAGATATGCCAAATGCGGTACAATCGGAAATTGCCTTGGTAAATGAGGTAAATCTAAAAATGACTGATTCTGATTATTTTGCCGCATTATTAGCTAATCAAATTCTTGGTGGTGGTGGAGAAGGTCGTTTATTCTTAAATTTAAGAGAAGCGCATGGATGGACGTATGGTGCATATTCATCAATAAGCACAGCACGTAGATATCCTGGAAAATTCAAAGCAACGGCTTCTGTTAGAAATATGGTTACGGATAGTGCAGTAACTGAGTTTATAAAGGAAATCGATTTGATGCGAAATACTTTGGTTAAGGAAGAAGAGCTAAAAATGGCAAAAGCAAAATTTATCGGAAATTTTGTTATGCAAATTCAAAAGCCAGAAACAGTTGCTAGATATGCTTTAAATAAAGAATTGTATAAGTTATCGCCAGATTTCTATAAAGATTATATTAAAAATATTAGCGCAGTAACAGCTCAAGATATTCAGAAAGCCGCTCAAAAATACTTCTTAAGTAACAATATGCGTATTGTAATTGTTGGAAAAGGAGCTGATGTTATTGCAGGATTGGAGCGTTTAAACATGCCAATGTATTTTTATGATAAAGATGCAAATCAGATAGAAAAACCAGTATTTAAAAAAGAACTACCAGCTGGAGTAACTGTACAGTCTGTTCTTGCTAATTATTTATCAGCAATAGGAGGAGTTGATAAATTAAAAGAAGTAAAATCTGTAGAAATAAAATCTGTTGCAGAAGTACAAGGAATGGTATTAGAAATTACATCTAAAGTAAAAGAAGGTTACTTATATTCAGAACAAAAAATGATGGGTATGGTAATTTCTAAGCAAGTAGTTACTCCAAAATCTGCTTATATGTCTCAACAAGGACAAAAAATGGATATTGTTGGAGAAGAATTATTAGAATTACAAGCTGCTGCTTATCCGTTCCCAGAATTACAAGCGTTAAAAAGTTCAACAGTAAAACTAACAGGAATTGAGTCTATTGATGGTGTTGATGCATATGCTGTAAAAT
The DNA here is from genome assembly GCA_947626185.1 of uncultured Flavobacterium sp. Taxonomy (GTDB): domain Bacteria; phylum Bacteroidota; class Bacteroidia; order Flavobacteriales; family Flavobacteriaceae; genus Flavobacterium. The sequence continues at coordinate 100,047 of CANQRD010000001.1, read as the reverse complement.
ATGGTAAAACAACAGACTATTATGATGTAAGTACAGGGTTGAAACTAGCTACAGTTCAAGAAATTGAACAAGGAGGACAGGTGTTTCAACAAGAGGTAAAATATGCAGATTATAAAGAGGTGAAGGGAATTAAATTTCCTTTTATTCAAGTTATAAATGCTGGAATGCAAATTGAAGTCAAAACAAAAGAAGTGAAAATCAACGAAGGAGTTTCTGACGCAGATTTCAAATAATTTTTTTTCAATTATTAATACCGAAAGCGCTATTCTATTTTTAGGATAGCGCTTTTTTTGAACTGTTGAAAGAAGGTTAAAGTTTGATGAAAAATAGATTTTGTTTGTATTTTTGTTGTTATAAATAAGTTACAATAAAATAAAAAAATATGAAAACATTAAAAATAAGTTTGTTAGCATTGATTATTGGTGCAGCTTTAGTTAGTTGTAAAAATGAACCAAAAGTACAAGAAGATATTGCAGTTGCTGAAGAATCTATTACAGAGACAAACTCAAATGAAGTTGCAGGAAATATAGAAAAAGCTACTTTTCAAATAGAAGGTATGACTTGTGCCTTAGGATGTGCCAAAATGATTGAAACAAAATTGAGTGGACTAAGTGGTGTTTCTGAAGCAAAAGTAGATTTTGACACAAAAACGGCAACAGTTGTTTTTGACGATGCAAAGCAAAATGAAGAATCCATTGTGAATACAGTTCAAAAAATTGCTAATGGCATGTATAAAGTTTATAATTTGAAGATTGAAAAAGATATAGTTATTCAATAATAGATAGTAAATGATTAAAAAATAAAGCTCTTTTATAAAAGAGCTTTATTTTTTTTAGGGGATTGAGATTGTATTATTATAAAAACACTAAGGGATTGATTAATTATAATATTTTTTAAAAACTCATCAGTGTAAAAGTAAGTTTATTTTTTAATACAAAAAAATATTTTATATTTATTTGATGATTAACTTTATTTTTTATGGTTTAGTCTTTTTTATTTAAATTACATTAATTATTGTAATTTTTTTAACATAATCACTTTTTTTCCCATCTTAAAGATTCTAGTATTTGGCGCATATCTTCTTGAATATACTGCGCAGCTGGTAAAATAGAGTCAAAATTAGGTTGGGCATAAAAATAAAGGGAAGCTGTTAGAAAGTTTTTTGTGCTATCAGTAGCATAAAATTGAACATTAGTTGCCGCATTTCCTTTTACGTTATAAAACATGCCAAAAACTTTTTCATCATCATTTAAATAAGGTTGTTCTACAATTTCATCGGCTTTAATAAAATGTTCATAAGTCAATTTTTGAGCATCTTTTAATAAAGCATCCAAGTTGTCGTTGGTAACGGTTTTAAAATTTAAAAAGACAGTAGCCTTCATTAAAGGATAATGTATTTCAAAAGCTGTTGGTTTTACTTCTTTTACGGCAGCTAAGTTGTTTAAGTCAAATGTAAAGTTGTGAAAAGAGTTTTTATAGGTAGAATATTTAGCTTCTGGGTAGTTTAAGGCTAAATAAGCATTTGGTTTTGGAGTGTTGTTTTTTGAGCAAGAAGCAAAAAATAACAAGCTTATAAAGACCCATAATAATTGTCTGGTATGTTTGTGCATGATAATTTAGTTTAGTGTGTTAAAAAGGTAAATTGTCGTTGTTGTTTTCGTTCGGAATGGTGAAATTATCAATTGCATTTTTCTTTTCTGTGTTTTGTGTTGTTTCTGTTTTTTCTTTTTTAACATCCAGAAACATAAATTCAGAAACAACTATTTCAATAATTTGTTTTTCAAAACCTTCTTCTGTAACCCATTGACGAGTTCTAATTTTCCCTTCTACATAAATCCGATCGCCTTTTGTCAAGTATTTTTCACACGTTTCTGCTTGTTTGTTTCGAACAATAATATTATGCCATTCTGTAGAAATGATTTTTTCGTTGGTTGTTTTATTGATGTATGATTCATTTGTAGCAAGTGGAAAACGACCAACACAATTACCATTTTCGAAGTAGTGGATTTTTACATTATCCCCCAAATGACCAATTAAAGTCACTTTATTTAGTGTGCCATTCATTGTTGAAAATGTTTAAATATTTAAGGATTGAATAAAGTTATAAATAACAATTGGAAAACCAAAGTTATTTAAATTACTCCAATGGGTAGCTGATGTTAGCTTGTTATTGGTTTTTGCCATCCAGAAATTAATGTGTAATTTTTGATGAGACAATTGATGAATTATTGGAGTATTATTTAAAAGAATAATTTTGTCAAATGTATTGTTAGGATAATTTTCTTTTAGAAAGGAATCTGGTGTAATCGTATGATTTTCAAAATTATCTATACAAGGAAATTGATATAAGTTTTGCCAAATATCTTTTGCTTTTCTTTGTTCTATAATAGTGTTTTTATCATTATCTAAGGGAATAATAAAATTTAAATACCTGTTTTTTGCTTTTACTTTTTTACTCTTATAAGGTAATTTATCAACTTGATTAGTTTGATAAGCGATACATTTGTTTATAAAAATACAAGCGCTACAGTTTGTTTTTTTGGGTGTGCATTGCATTGCGCCAAAGTCCATAATAGCTTGGTTAAATATATCGGGTTGATCATATGAAATAAGATTTTGTGCAAAAGATTGAAACTCTTTTTTTGTGCCAGATTTAGAAATATCAGAAGTAATTCCGTAAATTCGTGACAAAACTCGGAAGACATTTCCATCAACAACAGGAACAACTTCCTTAAAGGCAATAGAAGCGATAGCTGCTGCAGTATATTCGCCAACACCCTTTAAGGATAGGAGATCATGATAGTTTGTAGGAAATTGTCCATCGAGTTCAAAAGCTATTTTTTTAGCCGTTGCATGCATATTTCTTGCACGACTATAATAGCCAAGCCCTTGCCAAAGTCGTAAAATATCATCTTCTTGTGCATTAGCTAAGTCAAATACGGTAGGAAAAGTAGCTCTAAATGCTTCAAAATAAGGTAATCCTTGTGCTACACGTGTCTGCTGAAGAATAATTTCTGATAGCCAAATGAGATAAGGATTTTTTGTTTCTCGCCAAGGCAAATCTCGTTTGTTGTCTATGTACCAGTTTATTAGTGTTTTAGAGAAAGTCATTTTTAATTAGGGTAAAGCGCAAAAGTACACTATATATAATTAAAATTTAATCGATTAAGGTTGAATTATTGGATTATTAATTAATATATTTGCACACTCTAAAAAAAGGACAAGAACAAAAAAAATAATATCTAAAATGACTAAAGCGGACATTGTAGCTAAAATTTCAGAGAAATTAGGGCTTGAGAAAGGGGACGTTCAGGCGACAGTTGAATCTTTTATGGATGAGGTAAAGGCGTCATTAGAATCAGGTGAGAATGTGTATTTAAGAGGTTTTGGAAGTTTTATCATCAAAACAAGAGCTGAAAAAACTGGAAGAAACATTTCTAAAAACACGACAATAAGAATTCCAGCTCATAACATTCCTGCATTTAAACCAGCTAAAGTGTTTGTAGAAGGAGTAAAGTCAAACACAGAAGTAACAGTAAAATAATTTATTAATCTCTAAATTACACACATTATGCCAAGTGGTAAAAAAAGAAAAAGACATAAGGTAGCAACGCATAAGCGTAAAAAAAGAGCAAGAGCTAACCGTCACAAAAAGAAAAAGTAGTTTAAAACTACTTTTTCTTTTTGTATTTGAAATGAATTCAATTATTGATTACTTAATCAATTAAAAATAATTGCTTTACAAGTTCAATCTTGTAGATAAAAAAATGTTTAATCCATCTATACAAACTCGTTTTGTTTTTAGATAATTAAATCTAAGCATAAACATAATAATGAATGAGTATGGATAAAAATGTACAGTGTGAATAAAGAGCTAATTATTAGGTCGAATTCTGATACAGTAGATTTTGCCTTATTAAAAGATGGAAAATTAATTGAACTTCATAGAGAGCGCGAAGCAGAAGAGGGAAGTGGGTTTCAAGTGGGTGATATTTTTATCGCAAAAATAAGAAAACCCGTTCCTGGACTAAATGCAGCATTTGTTCACGTAGGTTATGAAAAAGATGCATTTTTGCATTATCACGATCTCGGTCCAAATTTAAAAACGCTTCTTAAGTTCACTAAACTTGTAAGTGGAGGTAAACTAAAAGATTATTCTTTAGATAATTTTACATTTGAAGAAGAAATAGATAAAGATGGTGCAATTACTGATGTACTGAGCGCTAATCAATCACTTTTAGTTCAAATTGTAAAAGAACCTATTTCTACAAAAGGTCCTCGTATTAGTTCAGAGTTATCTATTGCAGGTCGCTATGTTGTGCTTGTACCTTTTTCTAATAGAATTTCAATTTCTCAAAAAATTGAATCAAAAGAAGAAAAAGATAGATTAAAGAAATTAGTACAGTCTATCAAACCGAAAGGTTTTGGAGTGATAGTTCGCACTGTTGCAGAAGACATGAAAGTTAGTGAAATCGATAAAGATTTACGCAACTTGATGTCGAAATGGAATGCAATGTGCAAGAAGCTTGCAACAGCACATCATCCTTCAAAAGTTTTGGGAGAGGTAAATAAAGCTTCTTCAATTCTTAGAGATGTATTTAATGATACCTTTACGGGTATTATTACAGATGATGAAGACTTGTATTATCAAACTAAGGACTATTTGCAAGAGATAGCGCCAGCAAAGGTTTCGATAATAAAACACTACCAATCACGTGAAGTACCTATTTTTGAGAAATACATGATTGAGCGCCAAATAAAAACGTCTTTCGGACGTACGGTTTCTATGAGCAAAGGTGCTTATTTGATTATAGAACATACAGAGGCGTTGCACGTTATTGACGTAAATAGTGGAAATCGTTCAAACAAAGCACAGTCTCAGGAAGATACAGCTCTTGAAGTAAACTTAATTGCTGCAGCAGAAATTGCTCGTCAATTAAGATTAAGAGATATGGGAGGTATTATTGTAGTTGATTTTATTGATATGGGTAATCCAGAAAATAGAAAAACACTATATGATTTCTTGAAAGAAGAAATGAGTGATGACAAGGCTAAACACAAAATCTTGCCACCAAGTAAATTTGGGTTAATTCAGATTACTAGACAGAGGGTTCGACCAGAAGTTTCTATCGAAACAAGAGAAGAAGATCCGAATGAACATGGTGAAATTGAAGCTCCAATTTTAGTTATTGATAAAATTAGAGCCGAAATAGAAAATATTATTTTAAAAGATCCGTCTAGTAAAATAGTTTTAAATACACATCCATTTGTTGCAGCATATCTTACCAAAGGTTTGCCATCAATACGAATGAAGTGGATGTTTGAACTAAAAAAATGGATTAAAATTGTACCACGTGACGCTTACACGTATTTAGAATACCATTTCTTTAATGATAAAGGAAAGGAAATATCAGAATAACGAAAAACCCAAAACTACAAAGTTTTGGGTTTTTTGTTGGTATTTATTATTCTATAAAAATTTGAATGGTATGTGTATTTCCTTCTTCATCAGATATAGAAATATAGTTTGCTCCCTCGTGACCTCGAATAGCCATTTCATGAAATTGTTTTGTAGTACCTATGAATTGCTCATTCAAATACCAAAATAATGTTTTATTGGCGCTACTTGTACTTGCCTTGGCGATAAAAGGTTGTAGTGCTGAATAAAAATTTTTAGTAAGATAAATTTTATCTCCATGTTTTGGGTAAATAAATTCTACCTTTTTAGAGTTCGTTTGTCCCACACAATCTGTTCTAAAAGGTGGTACATCTAAATAATCACTGTGCGTTTTTCTGTAATAATATGCCATAGTTGGCGGTAAAATAAACCATGGTTTTGAAACTATTTGATCTATGGCTTCGCAATTACTATTTACCTGAAAATGTTCGGTATTGTCTAAATGAATTAGTTGATGATAAGGACAAAGTTGTGTTTTTTGTGCTCTATTTGGTATTAATTCTGTTTTAGTGTGTGTACAGTTTGAACCTGCTAAATATCCAGAAGTTTCGCAAATTATAACTTCTTCTAAATCGTTATATGGTATGCTAATATCTTTTTGTTTTGGAAGTAATTTAAAGAGATCAAATAAAATTGGTCCAGCCATTTTTACACCACTTATTGATGGTCTGCCTTCTCCATTGGCATTTCCAACCCAAACACTTACTACATATTTTTTATTTACACCAATTGCCCAAGCATCTCTTCCTCCAAAACTGGTACCTGTTTTCCAGGCAATTTTAATAGCAGATTCGTAATGTTGCCAAGCTTCATCACCTTCGGGTCTGTTTACTTTAGTTAATGCCTCAAATGTATTATAAATGGCTCCTGCACCCCAAAGAGTTTTTTCTTTAGGGGTTTTTCCAAAAGATTGGATGTTGTCTTTTTTCCAATTTAATTGTTGTACTTCATTTTCTCTGTATAAATGATCTTCTTCATAGAAGTTAACCGTACCCACCATTGCTGCATAAGCTCTTGTAAGTTGCCATAAAGTACTTTCTGCTCCACCCAAAATCAATGATAAACCATAATGATTGGGTTGTTTGTTAATTGAGGTAAGCTTTAATCTTTGGAGATTGTCGTAAAAAGGATACACTCCATATTGTTGTAGCATTAATACAAATGGAATATTTAATGAACGAGAAAGTGCTTCGTTGGCAGTTGTAGCACCTTCATAACCACTATTGAAGTTTACAGGTTTATATCCCGAAATTACAATAGGAATATCAGCAATTAATTGATGTGGTAAAATAGAAGCATTGTCTAGCATTGCTGTATATAAAAAGGGCTTTAAAATACTTCCTGTGCTTCTTGGTGCATGAATAATATCTACGTCTTTTTGATGTGCAGTTGTAGTAGGTGAGTTGCCAATATAGGTTATAATATCTCTGTTTTCTACATCAACAATTAATGCAGATATATTGTAAACTTCCGCTTGACTATAATGTTGATAGTAGTTTTTAATTATTTCATTTGCTCTTTGTTGAATGTTGTAATCTATTGTGCTTACAATACGTTGTTCTTTATTTGTCTTAGCAATAAATTGCAATAAATGCGGAGTTATTTGCGGTAAATCATGTGGTTTTTGCGGAAGTGGTTCTGTGATAGAAAGCTCATAAGTTTCAGCATCAATAATTTCTTTTTGCCAAAGTTTTTTCAATAAAGCATTTCTTTTCTTCAGTAATATTTCTTGATTCTTTCCTGGGTAAATTAATCTTGGAGCATTTGGTAACACAGCTAAAGTTGCACTTTCTGCCCACGAAAGTTGTTCTGGTGCAGTACCAAAATATCTCCATGCAGCAACATCTAATCCAACTACATTTCCCCCAAAAGGAGCATGTGATGCATATAATGCCAATATCGATTTTTTGCTGTATTTGAATTCTAATCGGGTGGCTTGTATGGCTTCTATTAATTTTTCAAAGTAAGTTCTTTTCTTACCATCTCTTGCCAATCGAATGGTTTGTTGTGTAAGCGTACTTCCTCCTCGTTTTATTTTATTGGAAGAAAAATTACTAATTAAGGCTTTGATAGTTGATATTGGATTTATTCCCCAATGAGAATAAAAATATTCATCTTCATAATAAATAATGCAGGTTTTAAACTTTTCGGGAACTTCTTTTAGTTCTGGAAATCGCCATTGCCCGTCAGATGCGATTTGTGCAGCAAGTAATTGTTCATCGTTGCTTTCAATTACGGTAGAATACGGTTTTTGAAATAAGATTTTAGGTAAACAAAAAATATACGCTATTAATGCTATTGCACCAATAACAATTAGCACCTTTTTTTTTGTGCTATAGGTTTTCCATTTTAAATTGATATTGAATTTCATAGAAAGAAATACAGGGATGATAAATCCCTGTATTTTGTTTTAATTATTTGTTTACTTCTACCCATTGTCCACTTGTTCTACAACGATATGTATTGTTATACATTGCGTTAGCTTGAACTCCAGGAAGATAATATTTTCCTAAATAAGAAGCATTTAATGTTAATTGTAATGTTTTTGAACTATTTGCTTTTAAACCTAAGTAAAACAAAGCGCGGTCATCTCTGTAATCTGTATAATCAACATTATTGTTATCGCCTCCAGCATCTGTATAACGCAGATTTACAATTTCCCAACCCGAAGGTAAAATATACGTTAAGGCAACATTTTCTATATTTCTGTTGCTCGTATTTGAAATGGTTATACTGCACGTAAAGGTTGTACCTTGTTGTAAACTCTGTGGATTTATAGCTATGCCATTTGCTGAACGATAAGCTGTTTTGATTGCCAAGTTACTTTGTTCTACCAGTTCTTCGCCAATAGGTAATATTCCAATAGAAGTTAAACGTGCAAATAATGTACCTTGTTCTTTATTGGTTACAGCAATAGAATTATTTTGTTTAATTTCTTTTAAATCATTGTTTGCAAAAGCTGAAGTTGTATTTACATTTACCGACTGACCATTGTATACATATTGTGCATTAATGCCATTGTTTGGTTTGTTTATATTTACATAGGTAGCAATTGCATTTAAAGCAAAAGCTGTTGTTTGTGTACTCATCCAATCTGATGAACCTAGTTTATTTGCCAATTCAATTGCATATTGATGCGCTAAAGTTTTATTGTTTCCACAATACAACATTGTTTCTAACGCCATTGCTAAATTACGTTCGTATGAACCATAATAGTATGAACTATTAGTATCTTCTATAGATAGATTAGCAATAAGTTTTTGAGCCACTTCTTTTTGACCAGCTATAGCATAAGCTGCAGCTAAACGGAATTTTGTGTTTGTAGAAATATCTTTAGTTTCTTTTAAACGATTCATTGAAGCAATATCTGGCTGACCTGCCAAAGCTAATGTGTATAAACGATACGCTTGAGCAAAATCAGTAGGATAACGAGGATCATTTTTCCATGCGCGTGCCATTTTTTGCTGATATGCAATCCAATTTGATTTACTATTTATTGGCAATGCATATCCTTTTTTCTCTGCTTCAATAAAGAAATTTCCAACATATGATGTTGCCCAATCATCAGCATATTTATTACCTGGCCAATATTCAAAACCGCCATCTGGTAATTGACGTTGTGCAAGTTTTTTAATACCAGCATTAACGTTGTTTTGTATACTTGTTTTTTTAGAATTATCTAATGTTGTTAATTCATTCAAATAAATTTGAGGAAACACACCCGATGTAATTTGCTCTGTACAACCATGCGGAAAAGTAATTAGGTAATTTAAACGCGATGTTAGATTAATATTTGGAAATGTAGATAATTCTAAGGTAGCTTTATTACTACCAGAAATACCAAAAATAGTCCAATCTATATCTTTGGTTTCTTGTCCATCTAAAATTACTAACTGCGTGCGCGTTGAAACAGGATTTGGATTTAAAATATCCAATTCAATATTATAATTAGCTTTTTCATTATTTGAAGTGGCTTCTATTTCAATTTTACCAATACCAGTTTTGTCTCCAACTTCTAACTCAAAATAAGCGATTTTTTCATCAGGCTCATTGAAAGATAATTGTTGTGTGTTTGATCCTATTAGTTTGAATTTATTGTCTGTTTTTACTCTAATTTGTACATTTTTGATATTATTTTCCATTGCAAAAACAGTAACCGGTAATGTGATTTTTTCACCTGGTACTGCTCGTCTTGGCAATGATCCCAATATCATTAATGGATTATTCACTTTTACAGTTTTTTCTGTAGAACCATAAGAGTTGTTTTCTGTGTTTGAAGCTACAACCATTGCACGAACAGAACCTATATATTGAGGTAGTTTAATTTCGTGTGTTTCTGTTTTACCAGCTTCCAAAGTATATGGTCCTAAGAAAATAACCACAGGATTAAAGCGATTTGCTTTTTTAACTTGTCCTGCTCCTAAGTCTTCATCACCACCAATACTAAATACCTGATTTATTGTTCCGCCGTATGCGCCAATTACAAAATCAAAGACATCCCAAGTGCGAACACCTAAAGCTGTTTTACTGTAAAAATTTTGCCATGGATTAGGTGTTTTAAAACGTGTTAAATCCAACAAGCCATCTTCAACAATAGCTAAAGTATATGTCATTTTTTGCCCATTCTTTTCTTTTACCTTTAATGCAAATTTTGCTTCGGGTTTTAATTTGTCAGGCATTATGATTTCAGGCTCTAATTTTGTTTTTTTATTGTAAACCGAAATCGGAACAATTCCATATAAACGAATAGGTGAATTGTTTATCGTAAAAGCATGTGGTTGTATAAGTGTAACGTTTATGTATACATTTGGAGCCATAGCTGCTGTTGCAGTTAAATCAAAAGTAGTTTCACCTTTTTTGGTTTCTACCCAATGTGTTTCTATTACGCTGCTTCCATTTTCTACTGATATTAATGCTCTACTGTCTTCACTTGATGGAAATGATACTTGAATTTTTTCTCCAACAGTAAATTCTTTTTTGTTGGTTGCTATAGATAAGGCAATAGCATCTTTTCCATTAGAATGTTTTGTTTTTCCTGACCAATATGGCCAATCTACATAAAACTGTTGAGAAGAAATATGTCCGCTATTTAAATCTGTTACAACAATTTCATAACTTCCCCAATCTTGTTCAGGAATAGTTATAGCATATTTAGAAGGAGTATTCTCTTTCGTGTAAATTGTTTTAGAGTTGTATAAATTGTAATATTCAGAATTATTATAGTTAGAAACTCCATTTTCTTGTGAGCTCCACCACCAGTAACCATCACGTCTATATACATCAACTTTTACTTCTGCATTAACTGATTTTCCTGCACTATTTACTGTAATAATTGAAAAATCTAATGGTTTGTCTGTTTCATAATAGCCATATTTATTTTGTTCTGGTGATTTAATTCCAGAATAACTGCGATAGGGAGAATACGTTAAAGTTGATACATCTGTAGAAAAATCGCCACCTTCTTCATAAACTTTTGTTGTAAGAATAGCTTTTAACATTGAAGAATTTTCTACTGTATTTTGTAAATCTAACGTAAATGAAAAATCGCCATCTTCATTAGTTCTTCCAGAAAACACAGTAATATCTTCTGCTGTATATGTAGCTAAATTATTGTTGAACTCATAATTTGGATATGATTTGAAAGTAGTTTTTTCAGGAACTAATTTAACCTGAACATCTGCCTTTAAGTTTTTTGCTTTTGTACCTTGCAACCACGCAACCTGATAATTAATTCGTTTTGCGGCACTACTAAAATCAATTAGTTTTCCTTCTGAATTATTTTTAATTTTTAATCGATTTGGTTTAATGGTTTCAATTTTTATGCGCTTATAAAACTTGGCACTACCAACACTTACAACAGCTTCCCAATTTCCGGTTGGTGCTTCATCAGTTGTTTTAAGTTTAAATGCATAATGATTAGATTTGTTTTTCTTTTGTAATAACTGCTCAGTTACTTTTCCAAACGGATCAGTAAAAGTTAGTTTTATTGGGTGATTTTCGGGTAACGGATTAGCAGTATCGTCCAATATAAAACCTACATAAATTGCATCGCCAGGGCGCCAAACACCTCGTTCGGTATAAATAAAACCATTCATTCCTTTTTGCAAAGTAGTTCCGTCAACGTCATAATTTGAAACGGATAACGAATTAGCCTGATCTATTTTTATATAAGTTGTGTTATTATCTTTTTTAGCAATAGCAAAATAGGCTTTGTCTTTACCTAAATTGGTTTTTACCATTCCTTCATTATCTGTTTTAGCAGTAGCTAATAATTGTTGCTGATAACTATAAAATTCTACTGTTGCACCACTTACAGGTGCTGTGGTAAGTAAATTGGTTACAAAAGCTGTATACACATTATTGTTTCCGCCTTTTACAATAATACCTAAATCACTAGCCAAAATATTAGTACTTACCATATCGTGGTAATAATAATATGCATCTGAACAAGGATCATTTCTTTCTTCGTAATCGTAATATCTGTAATGATATTCATAATCGTCATTATCAATATAAGAATCATCTACATCGTTTTCATCTGTATTATCATTTATATTGAAATCGCAGTTTAAGGCATATTCTTTTCTAAATGAAAATTTTACGTGATAAATTGCTCCAGGATCTGGCGTTATTAATGTTGATAAATCCAAGGCATACGAATTCCATTGAGCTAAAGCTTTTGGATCTGGATTGCTAAATTCTATTGTTGTTTTTGCAATTGGTGCGGCAACCGAATACAAAGAATATGATCCGTCCATTGAGTTGGATTGTAAAAATTGTAAAATATTGTTCTGAAATATTTTATACACTTTTACATCAACCGCTTTTAAAGAAGTTGCCTTGAAATTGATTTTTAAATTTTGAGAAGAAGGTAAAATAGTTCCGTTTTGCAACAATTGCACATCTGGTTTTGGAATACCAAATACAAGAGATTCTGTATAAGTAGATTTTAATTTGTTGCCATAACTATCTGCAATTCCTTGGTGAACAGTTAGCAAAACTTCTTCTGGTAAAGCTTTCTCGCTATATACTTTTAAAATATTTCCGTCAACTAAAAATTTTAGTGATAAGTCTTCAAAACCTTGAAGTGAAACTAATCCATCAAAACTTTGATTCTTTTTAATTGGGTTAGAAAAATTGATGCTAAAAGAATGATTGTCTCCCGAAGTAAGTAAAACTCTATAAACAGAAAATATTCCTTTTGATGGAATAGAAGTAACTTCTTTAATTTCTTGATTGATGTTAATAGCCGAACCATTAAGCTTCAAAATAAGATCTGTTGATGTATTATTACGTTTGATATCTCTAATGCTAAATGGAAATTCTTTTGCTTCTTGATTAGAATTTGTTTGAAATGTTACTCCAATATTTTTGTTGTTATAACTAGCTTCAATTATTTTTTTTATTGATTCAACACTAATCCAATCGCTTGATTTTATTTTTCCGGTTAAGGTATAAGTTTCGGTATCAGTTGATTGTAAATCTGTAAATTCTATACCAAACAATTGAGGTATTGTATTTACAATAAAAGTGAAGTTTTGTTGCTCTTGTTCTACCTTTGTTATCTTTCCTAAATGAAAGGTAATATTGTATTGTTCATTTTGTTTTAAACGTTCGCTTGGCTCAAATCGCAAGGTTTGATTACCAGCATAAATTAATTTTCCTTTAACCGAAGGACTAATTGAAAAAATATTGCTTTCAATTTCTTGGCTGTCAGTCCAATTGCCAAAGTTCTTGGTAAGTTCAATGTCAATGGTAGATTTAGAAGAAATCATTCCCGTTGTAAAAGCACTGATGTATTCTACAAAATCTTTCGGATCGGATAATGGAAAATCTGAATTACTGTTCTTTTTACAAGCCTGAAAAGCAGTAAAAATAATACATAGCAAAATGAGTGTTACTTTCTTTTTCATAGGTAAGTATAATAATTTTATTATCTTTTTTTCTCAAAGAACGAGCGCATTAAATCAGCACATTCTTGTTCTAAAATTCCTTTTTTTACAATGGTTTTTGGATGTAGTTGACCACCAAAAGATTGATAACCTCTTTTATCATCACTTGCTCCCCAAACAACTTTTGTAATTTGACTCCAATACAATGCTCCTGCACACATTTGACAAGGTTCTAATGTAACGTAAAGAGTACAGTTTTTTAGATATTTTGCATCTAAATAATTTGCTGCCGATGATACAGCTTGTAACTCCGCATGTGCAGTTACATCATGTAATAATTCTGTTAAATTATGACATTTAGCAATAATTTTATTGTCAGAAACTACAATTGCTCCAACTGGAATTTCTCCCTTGTCAAAGGCTGTTTGAGCTTCTGTTAATGCAATCCTCATAAAATATTCGTCTGTAAAAATATCCATGGTTTAATTTTAACAACAAATTTACTTTAAAATCAGTATTTTAAGATATAATTTTACTGAAAAAACTTAAATTATTTTTAATAAATTCAATGAGTTTTATCCTATCTATAAACATTGAAGTCTTCATACTAAAAATGTAAAAAAGGTTATTTATTCTTTAGTTAAGTGATACTGAAAACAAAGTTGTAATTTTGAAATCGGAAACGAATAGGTGTGTCTTATGTTATTAGAGCAAATAAAATCTCCATTAGATTTAAAAAAATTGAGTCAAGAACAATTACAAAATTTGGCTACTGAAATCAGACAGTCAATTATTGATCTTGTTGCAACCAAAGAAGGGCATTTGGGTGCAAGTTTGGGAGTAGTAGAGCTAACAATAGCACTGCATTATGTTTTTAATACGCCAGATGACTTATTGGTTTGGGATGTTGGTCATCAAGCTTACGGACATAAATTACTTACTGGAAGACAAAATGTTTTTCATACAAATCGTCAGAAAGAAGGTATTAGCGGTTTTCCAAAACGGGAAGAAAGTGAATTTGATGCATTTGGAGTTGGCCATTCTTCAACCTCCATTTCTGCAATATTAGGAATGGCAATGGCATCTCAGCTGAAAGGAGAAACGGAAAAACAACATATTGCTGTTATTGGAGATGCTTCAATTGCTGCAGGAATGGCGTTTGAAGGATTAAATCATGCTGGAGTTACAGATGCCAATATGTTAGTTGTTTTAAACGATAATGCGATAGGAATTGATCCTAGTGTTGGTGCTTTAAAAGAGTATTTAACAGCAGTTAAAGATGGTCGGAATCCTCGAGAAAATAATATGATAAAATCGCTCAACTTTGCTTATCACGGTCCTGTTGATGGACATGATTTGCCAAAGTTGATAAAAGAGTTAGAACATCTAAAAAAGGTAAAAGGACCAAAATTCTTACATGTTATAACTACTAAAGGTAAAGGATTAAAGCAAGCAGAAGAAAATCAAGTAAAGTACCATGCTCCAGGTAAATTTAATAGTAAAACAGGCGATCTTATTTTAAAAGAAGAGAGTAAATATCCGATGAGATATCAGGATGTTTTTGGACACACACTTGTTGATTTGGCTAAACAAAATCCTTTGATTGTTGGGATAACACCCGCAATGCCCACTGGTAGCTCTATGAAATACATGATGGATACTTTTCCAGATCGTGCTTTTGATGTTGGAATAGCCGAGCAACATGCAGTAACTTTAGCTGCAGGTATGGCAACGCAAGGACTTATACCTTATTGCGCAATATATTCTACCTTTTTACAAAGAGCCTATGATCAAGTAATTCATGATGTTGCTTTGCAAAAGTTACCTGTAATATTTTGTTTAGATAGGGCAGGTTTGGTAGGAGAAGATGGAGCTACTCACCAGGGTGTTTTCGATATTGCTTATCTAAACTGTATTCCAAACATAGTTATCGCTGCCCCACTAAATGAAGAAGAATTAAGCAATATGCTTTATACTACTCAGTTGGGTATTCAACAGCCTTGGGCTATCAGATATCCACGTGGGAAAGGTGTGTTAAAGGAAAGATGGGAAAAAGGTTATGTAAAAGTTAACGAATCGATAACTAAAAAATTAAGAAAAGGGAATAAATTTGCAATAATATCAACAGGCGTTATCGGCAATAATGTAATAGAAGCATTCGAAAAATGCGAAAATGATGATTGGTCTCATTATCATTTTCCCTTTATAAAACCTTTAAATAAGGAAGAATTAGTAACAATATGCAAAAATTACGAAGCAATTTATACAATAGAAGAAGGTACTGTTATTGGTGGTTTTGGAAGTTTAATTGCTCAATTTGTGTCTGATAATTTTCCTGATATACGAGTAAAATGCTTAGGAATTCCAGACAGCTTTATAGAACAAGCAACGATAAAAGAACAGCAAATGATGTGTGGAATTGATGTAGAATCAATAGTAAAATTAATTAATAATTAGGTTTTGAAAAGATTTAGTGAAATAAACATTTTTTTGTTTAGTGTTGTTTTAGGAACGCTTAATTTAACTGCAAAATCTACAACGCTGGAAGTAATAGTAACAGATACTATTGCAAAGAAAAATCCTGTAGATACTGAAAAAATGAGGAAAAATCCATTTAATATGATTAATGGATTTATGGAAAGAGAGGATTATACTCCAGAAAAAACAATGAGTTTTGGTCGAGACGAAAACGGATTTATTCGACCAGAGGTATTTGTTGAAAAAGCAAAACCAAAACTTGCGAAAATTGAAACAAAATTTGATCCAAATAATCAATTGTCAGCTTTGCCTGTAAATTATGATATAATTGGCTATTGGGAAAAGAAAGATAAGATAGGTTTAGATTTTAATCAAATAGCTTTTGTAAATTGGAGTGCCGGAGGAGAAAATTCAATTTCAGGTATTTTAAAAGGTGATTTTAGTAGAAAATATATAAAAGGGCGTTTAATTTGGGATAATAAATTAAACGTGCGCTATGGAGTGAATAAGCAATCTGATAGGGAGATGAGAAAAACAGATGATGTAATTGAAATAAATTCAACATTTGGTTATAAGTCATCTTTAGTTTCGGATTGGTATTATGTGTCAAAACTTAATTTTAAAACTCAATTTACGGATGGATTTAATTATCCCAATAAAGACAATCCTGTTTCGAGTTTTTTTGCACCGGCTTATTTGTTTGTTGGGGTTGGGGGTGAGTATTTTTCAAATCCAACTGGAATGAAATATTATGTTTCACCATTAACTTATAAAGCAACTTTTGTATTGGATCAAACATTAGCAAATCAAGGAGCTTTTGGGGTAGATCCTGCTATTTATGATCTAGAAGGGAATATTATAAAAAAAGGAAAAAATTCTAGAGCAGAAGTAGGTATATTACTTAGTTCTGAATGGAAAAGAAAAATATTTACTAATATTTATATAGATACAAAATTAACATTGTATAGCGATTACATTAATAATTTTGGAAATATAAACGTGTTATGGGATTTGAAATTAGACATGAAGGTAAATGATTTTGTGCAAGCTAGTATTGGTATGAATTTAGTGTATGACGACAACATAAAAACTAAAGTTCAACGAGATGGGGTACAAGTTATAGAAGGACCAAAAGTGCAGTTAAAACAAACAGTAGGTGTAGGTTTGGTTTATTTGTTCTAAAAAAAAGTTATAAGGTATGAGAAAGTTTGGTTTACTATTGATTACTTTTTGCATCCTTACTGCGGGTTTTGCACAAGAGCAAGAATTGGATAAAAAAGATTTATTGGAAGGAATTGATACAAAATATCGTGAAGATCAGTTTTATTTTGTTATTAATCATAATATAATGGAGGATAAGCCCAAAGGCTATTCTCCTAATTCAATTTCTCTAGGTTTAGATGTCGGTTTTTTGCGTGATTTTCCTGTGAATAAGCAACGTACATTGGCAATAGCACCTGGTTTTGGGTATTCGTACGAAAACCTTCATCATAATTTTGGTATCGATAAACAAGGAAATTATTTAATCTTAGAAAGTTATAAAGCCAATCGATTGTCAATGCATTTGCTCGATTTTCCTATTGAGCTTAGATGGCGAAATTCTACTCCTGAAAGTCATAAGTTTTGGCGTACTTATGTTGGTTTTAAGGCAAGTTATTTACTAAGTGCTAACCATAAAACAGTAACAGATAGTTATTCTGTTGATTATAATACAAAAGATAATTTAAATAAATGGTTATTTGGTGTTTATGTAGGAGCAGGATTTAATACCTGGAACTTGTATTTGTATTATGGATTAAATACACTCTATAAAAACGAGCCAATAGTTGGTGATCCAGAAAAAATGAGAATGTTTAAAGTAGGTTTGATTTTTTATGTTTTGTGAAAATTTAAAACTATCTTATTCTTAAATTATAGACTATAATTGTTGATGTACCAATACCACATAAAAATTTGTGGTAAGCCGCCAATCAAGCCACCTATAATTATTTGTGCTGAAGTATGAGCTTTTAAATACAGTCTTGCTGTTGCAGTAATACCAATGCTTAAGATAAAAATAATTGGTAAAATGAATAAAGGCATTTTTTGATAAACAAGTAATATTGTAATAAAAACTAATCCTGCTGATAAAATTGCTATGTGTACACTATATTTTTGTTTAAGAATACTACCTAGAAGTAAACAGATATAGGATAGAATTAATCCATAAAAAAAGATGTTTAACTCATAAGCGCTGTTGTTGTAAAATACTAATTTATTTAGTGTTAGCAGTAAGAAAATATTTATTACATACGGAATAATTCTTTCTTTAGTATCGCTAACCATAATGCTGCTTTTAAGTAAACCTAATGATCGAAGTACATAGTAAATAGAGATTGGAATAAAAAACGTTACAATTGCCACCTGAGCAAGTATTGTATAGTATTCGAATGGTGAAAAAAAGGTGTAGTGCAATAGAAAATAAAGAATAACTATTAACAAAGGCACAATAATAGGATGAAATATAAGAGATACTGTCAGAAAAAACTTCTTCATAACAATTGTTGTTAATAGCTTTTATATGATTAGATTTTTCTGCGCATACGTGCTACAGGAATATCAAGCTGTTCTCTATACTTAGCCACTGTTCTACGTGCAATAGGATAGCCTTTTTCTTTTAAAATGTCTGCTAATTTATCATCAGGATACGGTTTTCTCTTATCTTCTTCAGATATAATATTTTCTAATATTTTTTTAATCTCAATGGTAGAAACTTCTTCTCCTTGATCATTCATCATTGCTTCAGAAAAAAAGTTTTTAATTAACTTTGTGCCGTAGGGTGTATCAACATACTTACTGTTGGCCACTCTTGAAACTGTAGAAATATCCAAACCAACTAAATCGGCAATGTCTTTCAAAATCATTGGCTTTAATTTTGTTTCATCTCCAGTTAAAAAATATTCTTCTTGATAATGTAAAATAGCACTCATTGTTACGTATAAAGTTTCTTGTCGTTGCTTTATGGCATCAATAAACCATTTAGCTCCATCAAGTTTTTGCTTGATAAACTGTACTGCATCTTTTTGCGCAGAAGTAGCTTGATTTGATTCTTTATAGGTTTGTAACATTTCTTGGTAATCCTTAGAAACATGCAATTCAGGGGCATTTCTGCTATTTAGTGTAAGCTCTATTTCGCCATCAACAATTTTTACGGTAAAATCTGGAATAACCTGTTCTACAAATCTATTTGCACCAATAAAAGCTCCCCCTGGCTTAGGATTAAGTTTTTCTATTTCATCAATCGCTTTTCTAAGTTGCTCTTTAGTGATATTTAATTTAAGTAATAATTTATCGTAATGTTTCTTTATAAAGGCATCGAAGTTAGATTCAATAATATCCTTAGCTAATACAATAGAATCTGTTTGTGTTTTTTTATTTAGTTGCAATAATAAACACTCTTGTAAATCTCTTGCTCCTACTCCAGCTGGTTCTAGATCATGTATAACATCAAGAATGCGCAAAACAGTGTTTAAGTCAGTATAAATACCTTGAGTAAAAGCTAAATCATCTACTACATCTTGCATTTCTCTACGAATGTAACCCGTTTCGTCAATGCTACCTACAAGAAATTCAGCAATTAATCGATCTTCTTCAGAAAGGATAAGTGTATTTAATTGATTGATTAAACTTTGATGAAAAGATTCTGTTTCAATTATTGGAATTTCATAATCTTCATCATCCTTACTATAATTACTAGCTTGTAATTTATAGTCAGGAATTTCGTCATCACTTAAATAGCTGTCAATATCGATATCACCAGTGTCAATATGTTCACTGTCATAATCATCGTAATCATTATCTAAATTACTGTCAAAATCGTCCACAACTTCTTCTTTTCCCGTTTCTAAAGCAGGATTTTCAATTAACTCCTCTTTCAATCTTTGTTCAAAAGCAAGAGTAGGTAATTGAATTAGCTTCATCAACTGGATTTGTTGAGGAGAAAGTTTTTGCGACAGTTTAAGTTGTAAACTCTGTTTTAGCATTGGATAAGATGAAATATTTTATAAATAAAAAAATGTTTACTTTTATCGAAGTTATTTTCAAAAATAAGGAAAAAACCTGAAAAAGTAAACATTTAAAGTTTATTGAGTGTGTTGTTTAGAATTCTGCGTTTTGCGGAGTTCTTGGGAAAGGAATCACATCTCTAATGTTAGTCATTCCTGTTACAAACAATACTAATCTTTCAAATCCAAGACCAAAACCACTGTGAGGAGCTGTACCGAATTTACGAGTATCTAAATACCACCATAATTCTTCTTTATCAATGCCCATTGTTTCCATTTTTTCTAATAAAACATTGTATCGCTCTTCTCTTTGTGAGCCTCCAACAATTTCACCAATACCTGGGAAAAGAATATCCATTGCTCTCACTGTTTTTCCGTCTTCATTCATACGCATGTAAAATGCTTTAATTTCAGCCGGATAGTCAAATAATATTACTGGACATTTAAAGTGCTTTTCTACTAAGTAACGCTCATGTTCACTTTGTAAGTCTGCACCCCAATCTTCAATGATATAGTTGAATTTTTTGTTTTTATTTGGTTTTGAAGCTTTTAAAATGTCAATAGCTTCGGTATAACTTACACGTTTAAAATTGTTGTCAATTACAAAATGTAATTTTTCAATTAAAGACATGTCGCTTCTTTCTGCTTGCGGTTTTGATTTGTCTTCTTCTTGTAATCTTTTATCTAAAAAGGCTAAATCGTCTGCACATTTATCTAAAGTGTAACGAATTACATATTTTATAAAGTCTTCAGCCAAATCCATGTTATCTGCCAAAGTATTGAAAGCAACTTCTGGTTCAATCATCCAGAATTCTGCTAAATGGCGAGAAGTATTAGAGTTTTCAGCACGGAAAGTTGGCCCAAAAGTATAAACAGAACCCAATGCCATAGCATATGTTTCTGCTTCTAATTGTCCAGAAACCGTAAGGTTAGTAGATTTACCAAAGAAATCTTTAGTATAGTCAATTACACCATCTTCTGTTTTTGGAAGTGGATTATTTAAATTAAAGTTGGTTACCTTAAACATTTCTCCAGCTCCTTCTGCATCTGAACCTGTAATAATAGGAGCATTGAAGTAGAAGAAACCATTATCTTGAAAATATTTGTGTACAGCAAAAGAAAGTGTACTTCTAACGCGCATAATTGCACCAAAAATATTTGTTCTAATTCTTAAATGAGCATTCTCACGTAAAAACTCTAACGAGTGCTTTTTAGGTTGAATAGGAAATTCTTCTGGATTAGCTTCACCGTAAACTTTTAAAGTTTCAACACTAATTTCTACAGCCTGTCCTGCACCTCTACTTTCTACTAGGGTACCTTTTACTGAAATAGCTGCTCCAGTATGAATCTTTTTTAGCAATTCATCAGGAAACTTATTTAAGTCAAGAACACATTGTATGTTATTGATTGTCGATCCGTCATTTAAAGCAATAAATTGGTTGTTTCTAAATGTTTTTACCCATCCTTTTGCTTTTACTTCATGCAAAAGAGATTTTCCAGTAAGAAGATCGATAATTTTTGTGTGTTTCATTTTGAATATATTTTTGTTACTCAGGTAAATCGTTTTTTAATTGAAATACTTGCAAATGTACAAAAAAACTAAAGATGTTACGTAGATAATTACAATTGATATAAGGATAAAAAAATCCGCAAAATGCGGATTTCATTATATTTTTAAGATTTCTTCTTCTTTCTTAACTAAAATTTCTTCAATTTTTTTTACGTAAGAATCAGTCAGTCTTTGTACTTGATCTTCTGCGTCTTTACAAACATCTTCAGATACACCGTTTTTTTCTTCTTTTTTGATATCATTATTTGCATCTTTACGAGCGTTTCTGATACCTATTTTCGCATCTTCTGCTTCAGCTTTAGCTTGTTTTACTAAGTCTTTACGTCTTTCTTCAGTAAGTGCAGGAATATTAATAATAATGTTGTCTCCATTGTTCATAGGGTTTAAACCTAGATTGGCAATCATAATTGCTTTTTCAATTGGTTGCAACATGTTTTTTTCCCAAGGTGTTACAGTTAGTGTACGTGCATCTGGAACATTTATATTCGCTACTTGAGAAAGAGGAGTTTGAGATCCATAATAATCTACAAACACAGCTCCTAGCATTTGTGGAGATGCTTTACCCGCACGAATATTTAATAAAGACTTTTCTAAGTGAGCAATAGAACTGTCCATTGCTTCTTGTGCAGCTGCAATAATTAAATCTATTTCTTCTGTCATAATTGTAGTGTTAATTAATGTTTACCGAAACAGTTGTACCAACCGATTCTTCACCGTGGCAAACTTTTAATAAATTATTTTCTTTATTCATGTCAAAAACTACGATAGGTAAGTGGTTTTCTTGACTCAATGTAAAAGCAGTAGTGTCCATTACATTTAAGCCTTTAGTTAATACATCACTAAAAGTAATGTTCTCGAATTTCACTGCGGTAGGATCTTTTTCTGGATCTGCATTATATACGCCATCAACGCGAGTTCCTTTTAGGATAACATCTGCGTTAATTTCTACACCTCGTAATACTGCGGCAGTATCTGTTGTAAAATAAGGATTACCAGTTCCTGCTCCAAAAATCACAATTCTACCTTTTTCTAAATGACGAACTGCCCTTCTTTTAATATACGGTTCGGCTACAGCTTCAATTTTTAAAGCTGTTTGTAAGCGTGTAAGCAAACCAATATCTTCTAAAGCACCTTGTAGTGCCATTCCATTGATTACCGTTGCTAGCATTCCCATATAATCTCCTTGCACACGGTCCATTCCAACACTTGCTCCTGCAACTCCTCTAAAAATATTTCCTCCACCAATAACAATAGCAATTTCAACGCCTAAGTCATGTACTTTTTTAATTTCGGCTGCATATTCAGCCAATCGTTTTGGGTCAATGCCATATTGATTTTCTCCCATTAAAGCTTCTCCACTAAGTTTTAGTAGAATTCTTTTGTATTTCATTGGTGTGATATATTTAAAGTTTCGCAAATATAGCGAATATTAATTTCTAAAAAATAGGTTTTAAGAATTTATCCTTATGATTATTGAAGCTATTTGCTGCGGCATTATATCCTAGCTGAAACATTTCGTCCATTCGTTGTTTGTTTCTTTCAAATGTTGAATATTCTCTAATTTGATTGTCTTCGATTAACCAATCACATAAATTACCATGAGTTAGACTATGGCTTGCAGTCATTAGAAAATATGCCCGCATGGTTAATGATCTGATAGATTGTATATCTTTTACATCAACTGTTTCTATCGGGCAAACGTTACTTCCAATTAAAAGCTTACAATCTTTTCGAATTAAGTCAGTAGCAAAATTGTTCAAAATACCACCATCGCTAAAAATAGTATTATTGATGGTATGTGGTGAAAAAACTCCTGGAAATGCACTTGAAGCTAATAAAGCATCTGTAATTTTGGTATTTATATCAAATACATGAATTTTTCCATTAATAATGTCTGTAGAATTGATGCGTATTTCTATTGGTAAATTAGCTAATGTTTTATTTCCAAATATTGTTTGTAGATGTTTTTCAAATGCTTTGGAATCGATAATTCCTGCTTTTTTAAAAGTAACGAAAGACCAATTAAGTACATTGATAGATTTAAAAAACTCTAACATTTCTTCAGGTTTCATTCCAATGGCATAAAGACATGATATTATTGAACCAGCGCTTGTACCTGATAAAATGGTTGGTTGTATACCTTTTTCTAATAGAAAACGAATAGCACCAGCGTGAGCAATACCTTTATAGCCGCCTCCAGACAAGGTTAAACCAATTTTTGATTTTTCCATAACTTTAAAGTTAGATGTATTATTAAGAAAATAGTAACTTTGATTATTGGTATTTAAAATTAAAGAAAATGAGTACAATTTCCCAAAAAGACTTAGATAATAGTTTAACATATGCAGAATTTCGTTCGTTTGTAACTGAAGCACTAGAAAACAATCCTGATAAATTGCAAATCAGTGAAAACTATTTGCCTTATGCAAAATTGAATGAAACACGCCTAAATCGTTTAGATAAAACGTTAACAATTGAGTCTGAAACAGCGTTGGTAATTGAAAATCTGTCTAATGATTATTATTGGATTGTTATTTCGGAAAGCTGGTGTGGCGATGCAGCGCAATCTGTAACTGTTTTAAATAAAATGGCTGAAATAACAGATAAGATAGAATTGCGTATTTTATTTAGAGATCAGAATCTAGATCTAATGGATCAATATTTAACTAATGGAGGAAGAGCTATTCCGAAATTATTAATTGTTGAAAAACAAAGTTTAGAAGTAGTGGCGGACTGGGGACCAAGACCTGCTGATGCAATTGCTTTAGTGAATAATTACAAGGAAGAAAACGGAAAGTTTGATGAAGAAG
This sequence comes from uncultured Flavobacterium sp., assembly GCA_947626185.1. GTDB lineage: Bacteria > Bacteroidota > Bacteroidia > Flavobacteriales > Flavobacteriaceae > Flavobacterium. The sequence goes on along the minus strand of CANQRD010000001.1, from coordinate 75,796 downwards.
GAATTATTTTATTAAACAAATGGTATACAAAAAACAAAGGGCAACAGGTGCAACAAGAAGTAGCTACTCTTATGCTTAATCTAGAAAAATAAAAATACGAAATTACTATTGTAGGATAGGACCTACAATAGTAATTTTATCAGATAAAGACATTCCCGCCGGATTACAACCTAATTCTCCTTCAGGAATTGCTTGATTTAATTTTTGAAAATATTCTATCCATACAGAGAAAAATTCTCCATCATTTTTTGAGCGATAGGTCATCGGGTAAAGTTTAAAAAACTCTTCGTTATTATTAGCTGCTTTAAAAGCATCGTATAATAATTCCGAACAATAATATTTGTTGTTATTATACAAATAATTTACATCGTATGGAATGCCAATCTGTTGTAATGCAAACTCTTTTGCAGCTGGTATTAGTTTTTCATGTTCAGGTAAAAGACGTCCTAAATACATAGTATTAGCCGTTTTTTTAAGAAAATCATCCAGCGGAGTTATGCAAACACTTGGCCATGTAGCTTCAATTACTTGTAAAGAATCATTATGTTCGATAACCATTCCGTTATGGTTAAAATTTAAGTTATTATAACCAAACGTTACTTCATTAATGGCGTCACATAAAGGGCCACAGTTTAAATTTTGAAAAATAATATCACCTTCTTTAAAAGTTGTTGTTTGTGCTGATAAGAAGATGAAAAATAAACTAAAAGTTAGAGAGATAATTAGCTTCATAATGAAAATTAAGAAGGGCTATTCATAATTTGTAAATAGTCCTTTAATGTTATTTTTTACTGTTTAAAACGGCTTCTTCAAAAGCTTCTATGCTAAAAGCATCATCAACATGGTAGTTGCCTATTTTTGTTCTTCTCAATTTTGTAAGATGAGATCCGCTATTCAATTTTTGACCAAAATCAAAAGCTAAAGAACGAATATAAGTTCCTTTAGAACAAGCTACTTTAAAATCAATTTCAGGAAGTTGAATTCTAGTTAATTCAAAATCTGAAATAGTAATTGGTCGCATGCTAATTTCTACTTCTTCTCCTTTTCTAGCATGTTCATACAAGCGTTTTCCGTCTTTTTTTAATGCTGAAAAAATTGGTGGTCGTTGTTGAGTTACTCCTAAGAAAGTAGTTCTAGTTTGCTCAACCATTTCTTCGGTAATATGTTCTATTGGAAAAGTCTGATCTATTTCGGTTTCTAAGTCATAAGAAGGAGTAGTGGCACCAACATAAAAAGTACCAGTATATTCTTTTTCCTGACCCTGTAAGTCTGTTATTGTTTTTGTTGCTTTTCCTGTGCAAATTAACAATAAACCTGTGGCTAAAGGATCTAAAGTTCCAGCATGTCCGACTTTAATTTTCTTTAAACCGTACTCTTTTTTTAATAACCATTTTATTTTGTTAACTGCCTGAAATGAAGACCAGTTTAATGGTTTGTCTATTAATAGAACTTGCCCTTCTTGAAAAGTTTCTGCTGTAAATTGCATGATTAGTTTTTTAAATATCCGAAGTAAAACAACAATATAGCTCCTGCTATAATTCGGTAATACCCCCAGGGTTTAAAACCGTATTTGTTAATTACTCCAATAAAGAATTTAATAGCAATTATTGCCACAAAAAAGGCAATAATATTACCTAAAATAAATAATTTTAAGTTGTCAGGGTTATCTAATAAGAGTTCATAACCCATTTTACCAGATTCGTATTTTTTTAAAACAATAGAATAAACGGTTACCGCTGCCATTGTTGGTACAGCTAAGAAAAAAGAAAATTCTGCAGCTACTTTTCTCGATAAACCTTGTTGCATACCACCAATAATAGAAGCAGCAGATCTGCTTGTGCCTGGCATCATAGCTAAACATTGCCAAAAACCAATACTAACGGCTTGCTTAATAGATATGTCCTCTTCTTTAGTAGTTTTTGGATTCTTGAAGAATTTGTCTATAAATAGCAAAACAATTCCTCCAATAATTAGCATAATGGCTATATAAACTGTTTTTCCTAATACAGCATCAATTTTTTCGTCTAATAATTTTCCAAATACCAATGCAGGAATTACTGCTAGTATTAATTTTTTATAAAAAGAGACACGTTTAAAGTCAAAAAACTTTTTCCAATATAATACGACAACTGCCAAAATAGCTCCAAATTGAATAGCTGTTTGAAAAAGTTTTACAAAATCGTCCTGTTCAATATTGTAATAAGAGCTTACAAAAATCATATGGGCTGTAGAAGAAACAGGTAAATATTCTGTTAATCCTTCTACTACTGCTAGTAAGATGGCTTGAATTAAATCCATAAATTAATAAAGGTATTGTGTTTTAGTTCGTTTTCTTAAAAATGGAATAAACGGCTACTCCAATACCGATAAAAAATACCATTGGAGCTAAACGAATTCTTCTAAAACTATAAATAGCTTCATTAAATTGTGTGGGATCGTCATTTGTTGCACCACCCATTAATAAAAAACTTAATGCAATGATACCAAGGCTTATACCTAATAGGATGTAGTTTTTCTTTGTAAAAACAAATCCGTTGTTATTTTTATTTTCTTTCATACTAATATAGTTCGTCTGATTTTAAATTTAAGAATCGTTGTGTTGCAAAATAGGTGCTTATAGAAGTAATTATAATACCAATCATGAAAATACCTACAGAAACGATCACTAATGGTAGATAATTTTCTGTTGGAGAAAGTTCTAAATCAGGAAATTTATTATCTGCATAAAATGTAATTGCAATAACGGCAGCGATAGCTAATACAGAACCTATAATTCCTAAACGGATACTATGCCAAATAAATGGTCTTCTAATGAAGCGTTTTGTCGCTCCAACCATTTGCATTGTTTTAATAGTAAAACGACTTGAGAAAATAAGTAATCTTAATGAGCTATTAATTAACAACATCGATATAATACACAATATACCTGATGCAATAAGTACCCAATTGGTAATTTTGATAATATTTTCATTTACCAAGTTTACTAATTGTTTGTCGTACATTATTTTAGAAATAGTTGTTGTTTGCTCTAATTCCTTTTCAATTTTTGCAATACTATCAGCTACTACATAATCGCCGTTTAAGTAAATGTCAAAAGAGTTTTGTAGTGGATTGTATCCTAAAAACTCAAGAAAATCTTCGCCTAAATCTCCTTTTTGATTTTCTGCTGCTTCTTCTTTAGAAACAAAAATATAGTCTTTTGTAAAAGTAGATTTTTTAAGCTTTTCACCAAAGTTCTCTAAATCTTGCTGTGATGCTTTGTCGCTAAAAAATATTGTCATAGGAATACTTTCTCTAAAATTATTAGAGATTTTTTTTGAGTTAATTACAAATAAACTCAGTAATCCCAACAAAGACAATACTAAGAAAATACTTACTATTACGGAAAAATAAGAAGAAATTAGTCTTCGCTTTTGATATTTTTCATAAGAAGATGCCATACTGTAATTTTTGAAGGTGTAAAAATAGCAAACAAAAAGGTTTTAGAAAGACTAATAGTAATTAAACTTTTCTAACCGCAATAAATATACTTCATTTTATTGCTTATTTGTTCCTTTAAGCTTAAAAATAAGCGATAAATAGGTATCTAGTGAATTTGCAAATAATTCTTTTAAATAAAATGTAGATGACTTATTTACAAGGTGGTTGATTAAAATAGAGAAGCTGTAATAGAATTGTTTACATGAAGTGCATCAAAGTTTTTAGATTGTTAGAAATATAGTTTATTTTTGCATAAAGTTCAATTCTGCAGTTGAAGAGAAGTAAAGAAAGATTTAAAAAATAAAAGATTGTAAAAATGAGATATAATCCGATAGAAATTGAAGCCAAATGGCAAAAGTATTGGAAAGAGAACCAAACCTATAAAACACATAATACATTTGATAAGCCAAAGTATTATGTACTAGACATGTTTCCTTATCCATCAGGAGCAGGATTACACGTTGGGCATCCATTAGGATATATCGCATCAGATATTTTTGCAAGATATAAAAGACATCAAGGTTATAACGTATTGCATCCACAAGGTTATGATAGTTTTGGTTTACCGGCAGAGCAATATGCAATTCAAACAGGACAACATCCTGCTGTAACTACAGAAGCTAATATTGCACGATATAGACAACAATTGGATCAAATCGGATTTTCTTTTGACTGGTCTAGAGAAGTTCGTACATCAAACGCGGATTACTACAAGCACACACAATGGATTTTTATTCAATTGTTTAATGCCTGGTATAATACAGATTCTGATAAAGCAGAAAATATTGATACATTGATTTCTATTTTCGAAAAAGATGGAAATGCAAATGTTCATGCAGTTTGCGATGATGCTATTACAGTTTTCTCAGCGGAAGATTGGAATAATTTTTCAACAGAAGAAAAAGAAAGAATTTTACTTCAATATAGATTAACCTATTTGGCAGAAACAGAAGTGAACTGGTGTCCTGCATTGGGAACTGTTTTAGCAAATGACGAAATTAAAGATGGATTGTCTGAAAGAGGAGGTTATCCTGTAGTTCGTAAAAAAATGAAACAATGGAGTATGCGAATTTCTGCCTATGCAGAACGCTTGCTACAAGGTTTGGATGAAATTGATTGGACAGAAAGCTTAAAAGAAAGTCAACGCAACTGGATTGGTAAATCAGTTGGCGCATCAGTTGTTTTTAAATTAAAAGACAGTGATGATACTATTGAAGTATTTACAACAAGACCTGATACTATTTTCGGTGTTAGTTTTATGACGTTGGCTCCGGAGCATGATTTGGTTAGAAAAATAACTACAGATGCACAACGTGCAGAAGTAGAAGCGTACATTGAAGCTACTTCAAAAAGAAGTGAAAGAGATCGTATGGCTGATGTTAAAAAAATATCAGGTGTATTTACAGGCGCTTATGCAGAACATCCTTTTACAAAAGAGCCAATAGAAATATGGATTGGTGATTATGTTTTGGCTGGTTACGGAACTGGAGCTGTAATGGCTGTTCCTGCTGGTGATACACGCGATTATGCTTTTGCAAAACACTTTGGTATCGAAATCAAAAATATTTTTGACAAAGATATTAGCGAGGAAGCATTTGCAGAAAAAGAAGGATTTGTTTTACAAAACTCAGAATTCTTAAATGGATTAGGGTATAAAGAAGCTTCAGCAAAAGCTATTGCGGCTATTGAAGAAATTGGACAAGGAAAAGGAAAAACAAATTATCGATTAAGAGATGCAGTTTTTTCTCGTCAGCGTTATTGGGGAGAACCATTTCCTGTTTATTACGTAAACGGATTGCCAAAAATGATTGATGCTGCTTATTTACCAATTACATTGCCAGAGGTAGAAAAATATTTGCCAACAGAAGATGGTCAGCCACCTTTAGGAAACGCAAATGTTTGGGCTTGGGATACAGTCAATAATAAGGTTGTTGCAAATGAACTTATTGATGAAAAAACAATTTTCCCATTAGAGTTAAATACTATGCCGGGTTGGGCAGGTTCTTCTTGGTATTGGATGCGTTATATGGATCCAACAAATCAAAATGCTATTGCATCTGAAGAAGCTTTAAACTATTGGCAAAATGTTGATTTATATATAGGAGGAAGCGAGCACGCAACAGGACATTTATTATATAGCCGTTTTTGGAATAAATTCTTAAAAGATATTGGTGTTGCACCAACGGAAGAACCTTTCAAAAAATTGATTAATCAAGGAATGATTTTAGGAACTTCGGCATTTGTTTATCGTATTGAGGGAACAAATACTTTTATTTCTAAAGATATGATTGCAGATGAAAAAGTTCAACAATTATATACTTATGTTGGTTTAGTAAACTCAGCTTCAGAGTTAGATACAGAAGGATTTAAAGCTTGGAGACCTGATTATGCTAATGCAGAGTTTATTTGTAATGCAAATGGAAAATACATTGTAGGACATGAAGTAGAAAAAATGTCTAAATCATACTACAATGTTGTAAATCCAGATGAAATTTGTCAAGAATACGGAGCAGATACATTGCGTTTGTACGAAATGTTTTTAGGTCCGTTAGAGCAAGCTAAACCTTGGAATACAGCTGGTATTTCTGGAGTATTTGGTTTCTTGAAGAAACTTTGGAGATTATATGCTGATGATAATGGTGTTGTTGTAACTGATGAAGAGCCAACAAAAGAAATGTACAAAACATTACACAAAACAATTAAAAAAGTAACAGAAGATATTGAAGCTTTTTCTTTCAATACATCAGTTTCTCAATTTATGATTTGTGTAAACGAACTTGGTCAACAAAAATGTCATCACCGTGCTATTTTAGAGCCATTAGCAATTATTATTGCTCCATACGCTCCACATATAGCTGAAGAACTTTGGCAAATGTTAGGTCATAGCGAAACAGTAACAGTGCAGCCTTTTCCTCAATTTGAAGAAAAATATCTGCAAGAAGATGCAAAAGAGTATCCAGTTTCATTTAATGGTAAGATGAGATTTAAAATTGAGTTACCATTAAGTTTAACCGCAGATGAAATAAAAACTATTATAATGGATGACGAGCGTACAAAAACGCAATTACAAGGTAGAGAACCTAAAAATGTAATTATAGTTCCAGGGAAAATTATCAATATTGTAGGATAATAGTTTTATAAATAAACAAAAAAACCGTTACTCTAAAAGTTGAGTAACGGTTTTTTTGTTTATTTACCTGGTCGGATTAAAAGTGCAGAATCAAAATCTTTTCTAATTAATTGTAAATTTCTTTCAGCTTCTAATCTCGTTTTAAAATTACCAACCAAAACTTTATAAGAGGGATTTGTATAAACGATTATGGCTTCTAATTCTGGATATAGTTTTCTGCTCTTGTTTAAAGCTTCTATAGCTTGTGCATTTTTCCCATAAAAAATCTGAATATTAAATTTATCAGGATTTATTGCTTGATTAGATGCATTTCTTTTAATGTCAACTAGCTTTTGGATAGTCTGACTTTCATTTATTGGTGTTTTTTTTTCTTGCGCAAAAGTTGTAAAAACCACAATAAATAGACAAAAAACAAGCGGAAATAATCTTAAAATTCTCATAATGAAATGTATTTAGGGTAAAATTACAAATATTCTTGAAAATAGCTTTGAAAACCGCTATTTAGAACGTGTATAAATTATGGATTAACCTCATGAAAGGTTTTTAGAGTAAGGCATAAATTGTATTTTTGTCGGAGTTTGTAAATAAGGTATATTGAGTAATAGACGTTTGAGCTATTAAAAAAACCAAGTTTAGTTGAAAATCAATTTATAACTATGAAAAAAGTGGGTAACCATAATTCGTTTTCAAAGATTTTATTCTTTTGTTTAGCATTAATGCTATCTTTTTCTACGATTTCTTTTGCTCAAGATGTGGCGAAAGGAAAGGAATTGTTTAACTCTAACTGTGCGGCTTGTCATAAGTTAGACGGAGCTTCTACAGGGCCGGCTCTTCGTGGTGTTGTTGATAAATACGATGGAGATGTGGCTTGGCTGCATAAGTGGATCAAAAGTAGTTCTTCTTTGATTAAAGCAGGAGATCCTGTGGCTGTGAAATTGTTTAATGACTATAATAAGGTAGTTATGAATGATTTCCCGGGATTATCAGACCAAGATATTGATGATATCTTAGCGTATACTTCTGAGCAAAAAGCTGAAACACCTGTTCCTGGGCCTACTTCTGATGGTGCTAAGGCGTCAAATGATGGTGGGGTTTCTAATGTAATTGTTTTAGGAGCTTTAGTTGTGGTGTTGTTGCTGTTGGTAACAATGCTGTTTTTTGTTAAACAAGTATTGAATAAGGTTGTTGAGGCAAATGGTTTAACAGCTGAAGTGAGAAAAACAACTCCAATTTGGAAGGCGTTTGTCAAAAATCAGTTTTTGGTAATTTCTTCAGTAATTATTTTTGTGTTAGTTGGGTCGTATTTTGTTTATGGCTATATGATGCAAATTGGTGTTGATAAAGGTTATGAGCCGGTTCAGCCAATTCATTTCTCACACAAAATTCACGCAGGAGATAATGGTATTGATTGTAAGTACTGTCACTCATCAGCAAGAGTAAGTAAAACTTCTGGAATTCCTTCGTTAAATGTTTGTATGAACTGTCATAAAAATATTAGTGAGTTTGCTGGAGATCCTGGTGTGGATTACGGTAAGTACACTGCTGAGTTTTATACAGGTGAAATACAAAAATTATATGAAGCAGTTGGATGGGATGTGAATACTCAATCTTATACAGGAAAAGAAAAGCCTGTTAAGTGGGTTAGGGTGCACAATTTGCCAGACTTCGTTTATTACAACCACTCTCAACACGTTAATGTTGCAGGTTTAGAATGTCAAACTTGTCACGGGCCTGTAGAGGAAATGGAAATTATGAGACAGCACTCTCCGTTAACAATGGGGTGGTGTATTGATTGTCACAGAACTACTAACGTGAAATTAGATAGTAATGAGTATTATGCTAAAATTCATAGCGAATTAGCTGATAAATACGGAGTAGAGAAGTTGACAGTAGCTCAAATGGGTGGTTTAGAATGTGGTAAATGTCACTATTAATAATTAAAGAATAAGAAGCTAATATTTATATACAATGGCATCAAACAAAAAATACTGGAAAAGTGTTGAAGAGCTGAATGATAATAGTTCTATTGTTGAGACGCTAAGAAACAACGAGTTTGTTGATCAAATTCCTACAGATGAATTTCTTGGGGATAAAAACAAGTTGTCTTCTTCTTCAACGACTCGTCGAGACTTTTTGAAATATGTTGGTTTTTCTACTGCTGCAGCTACTTTAGCTGCTTGTGAAGGACCGGTTATTAAATCAATTCCTTACGTGGTTCAGCCGGAAGAAATTATTCCTGGAATTGCTGATTATTATGCAACTACTGTTGCTGATGGATTCGATTTCGTGAACGTTTTGGTGAAGACTCGTGAAGGACGTCCGATTAAAATTGAAAATAATAAACTTGCAGGAGCTTATTCTGGAGCTAATGCGCGTGTAAATGCATCTGTACTTTCAATGTATGATAGCATGCGTTTGAAACAACCAAAAATTGAAGGGAAAAGTGTTTCTTGGGATGAGGTTGATGCAAAAGTAAGAGCAAGTTTACAAGATGCTAAATCTACTGGAGGAAACGTAGTTTTGTTAACAAATACTATGGCGAGTCCTTCTACAGATAAATTGATTGCTGAATTTATTGAGGCAAATCCAAACACTAAACATATTGTATATGATGCTATTTCATCATCGGCTGCTGCTGATGCTTATGAAAAAGCATATGGTACAAGAGGTTTAGCTGATTACGATTTTAGTAATGCAGATGTTATTGTTTCTGTAGGTGCTGATATTTTAGGAGATTGGCAAGGTGGAGGATACGATGCTGGTTATGCAGGTAAACGTATTCCTAAAAATGGAAAAATGTCTAAGCACATTCAGATAGAATCTAATATGAGTTTGTCTGGTGCTAATGCTGATGTTCGTATACCAGTAACAGTTCAAGAGCAAAAAATAGCTTTAGTTAAGTTATATAATGCAATCGTTGGAGGTAATACTCCTAGTTCTGCAACTAGTCAAGATGAAGCTATTAATAAAGCTGTTAAACAATTAAAGTCTGCTGGTTCAGCTGGAGTTGTTGTAACTGGATTAGATGATGTGAATGCTCAATTGATTGTTATTGCTATTAATGAGGCTTTACAGTCAGCTGCGTATTTGCCAGAGCAAACAAAATATGTAAGACAAGGTAATGCGGCTCAGGTTGCTGAATTGATTAAAGATATGAATGCTGGAAAAGTGCATACTTTAATTATGTCAGGAATTAACCCTGTGTATACATTAGCTAATAGCGCTGCTTTTGTTGAAGGATTGAAGAAAGTGAAAACTTCTGTTAGTTTTACAATGAAAGAAGACGAAACAGCTTTAGTGAGTACTATTGCTGCTGCAGCTCCTCATTATTTAGAATCATGGGGTGATGTAATGATTAAAAAAGGACACTATTCAGTAACTCAACCTACGATTAGACCTTTATTTGATACAAGACAATTTCAGGATGCTTTATTATTATGGAATGGTAACAATACAAGTTTTTATGATTATGTAAAAGCGGTTGGTACTTCAAAAGCATCTAATTTAACATGGAATCAATTAGTACATGATGGCTTTGCCATTGTAGGTGAAAATACAAAAGTTAGTCCTTCTGCTGATTTTTCTGCTGCAGTTGTAGCTTTAGCATCTGCTAAAAAAGCGGACGGATTAGAATTAGTATTGTATACTAAAACTGGAATGGGTGATGGTCAACAAGCAAATAACCCTTGGTTACAAGAGTTTCCAGATCCAATTTCACGTGTGTCTTGGGATAATTACTTAACTATTTCTAGAGCTGATGCTGAAGCATTAGGGGTTAAAAATTACCATGTGGCTAATGGTGGTTTAAATGGTAGTTATGTTACTGTAAAAGTTGGAGATAAAGAGTTGACAAATGTTCCTGCACTTATTCAACCAGGACAAGCTCCAGGTACTATTGGATTGTCTTTCGGTTATGGTAGAAAAGCTGCCTTAAAAGAGGAAATGCAAGTAGGTGTAAATGCTTACGAACTGTATAACGATTTTCAAAATGTACAAAATGCTACTATTACTCAAGTAGGTGGTGATCATGAGTTTGCTTGTGTTCAGTTACAAAATACTTTAATGAGTAGAGGTGATATTGTTAAAGATACAACATTAGAAATTTTCAATACGGCTGATGCGAAGGAATGGAATCCTATGGCTATGGTTTCTTATGATCATGAAGAAGTAAGAGCAGCATCAATTGATATTTGGGAATCTTTCGATCGTTCTGTAGGACATCATTTCAATTTATCAATTGACTTAAATGCTTGTACTGGATGTGGAGCTTGTGTTATTGCATGTCATGCAGAGAACAACGTTCCTGTTGTTGGAAAATCAGAAGTTAGAAGAAGTAGAGATATGCATTGGTTGCGTATCGATAGATACTATTCTTCAGAAGATACTTTCAATGAAGATGTAACTAAAAAAGTAGATGCAAAAGGATTTACAGAAGCGCGTAAAGCTTATCAAGAGTTAGAACATCCTGCAGATAATCCTCAAGTTGTGTTCCAACCGGTAATGTGCCAGCACTGTAATCACGCACCATGTGAAACAGTATGTCCGGTAGCTGCTACATCTCACGGTCGCCAAGGTCAAAACCATATGGCTTATAACCGTTGTGTTGGAACTAGATACTGTGCAAATAACTGTCCTTACAAAGTAAGACGTTTCAACTGGTTCTTATACGCTCAGAATGATAATTTTGACTTCAATATGAACGATGATTTAGGACGTATGGTATTAAATCCAGATGTTGTTGTTCGTTCAAGAGGGGTAATGGAAAAATGTTCATTATGTATCCAAATGACTCAAGCTACAATTTTAAAAGCTAAGAATGAAGGTAGAGCAGTTCGTCCAAACGAATTTGAAACTGCTTGTTCTGCAGCTTGTTCAAGTGGAGCGATGGTTTTTGGTGATGTAAATGAGAAAGAATCAGAAATTACTAAATTAGCTGAATCAGATAGATCATACCATTTATTAGAACATATTGGTACAAAACCGAATATATTCTATCATGTTAAGGTTAGAAATATCTAGTTTAAAAAGAATTATTAATTAAAGAAACATATAAAGGATTATGTCGTCACATTACGAAGCACCCATTAGAAAACCTTTAGTTATTGGTAAGAAGTCTTATCACGATATAACTGTGGATGTGGCTAGACCTGTGGAAGGGCGAGCAAATAAATTGTGGTGGAGAGTTTTCTCTATCGCTTTGATCGCGTTCTTATGGGGAGTTGGCTGTATGGCTTATACAGTTGGTACAGGTATAGGTACTTGGGGATTAAATAAAACAATTGGATGGGCATGGGATATTACCAACTTTGTTTGGTGGGTAGGTATCGGGCACGCTGGTACTTTAATTTCTGCTGTATTATTATTATTTAGACAAAAATGGAGAATGGCCATTAACCGTTCTGCAGAGGCAATGACAATTTTCTCTGTAGTTCAGGCAGGTTTATTCCCTGTTATACATATGGGACGTCCATGGTTAGCTTATTGGGTACTACCTATTCCTAACCAATTCGGATCATTATGGGTTAACTTTAACTCACCATTATTATGGGACGTATTTGCAATTTCAACGTATTTATCAGTATCATTAGTTTTCTGGTGGACTGGTTTGTTACCTGACTTTGCCATGTTAAGAGATAGAGCAATTACTCCTTTCACGAAAAGAGTTTATTCAATTTTATCTTTTGGATGGTCAGGAAGAGCAAAAGACTGGCAACGTTTTGAAGAGGTTCACTTGGTATTAGCTGGTTTAGCTACTCCGCTTGTACTTTCTGTACACACGATTGTATCTTTTGACTTTGCTACGTCAGTTATTCCAGGATGGCATACGACAATTTTACCACCATATTTCGTTGCTGGAGCTATTTTCTCTGGTTTCGCGATGGTAAATACGTTGTTAATCATCATGCGAAAAGTATCTAACTTAGAAGATTATATTACTATTCAGCATATTGAATTAATGAATATCATTATTATGATTACAGGTTCAGTTGTAGGGGTAGCTTATATTACTGAGTTGTGGGTAGCTTGGTACTCTGGTGTAGAGTATGAGCAGTATGCATTCTTAAACCGTGCTTCAGGACCATACTGGTGGGCATATTGGTTGATGATGATTTGTAACGTAATTTCTCCGCAAGTAATGTGGTTCAAGAAAATTAGAACTAGCATTATGGCATCATTCATTATTTCAATTGTTGTAAATATCGGAATGTGGTTTGAGCGTTTTGTAATTATTGTTACTTCATTACACAGAGATTACCTACCATCATCTTGGACAATGTTCCAACCAACTTTTGTTGATGCTGGTATTTATATTGGAACAATTGGATTCTTTTTTGTACTATTCTTATTGTATTCAAGAAGCTTCCCTGTAATTGCACAAGCAGAGGTAAAAACAATCTTGAAATCATCAGGGGAATATTATAAAAAAGAGAGAGATAGTAAAGAAGGTCATCAAACATTAAATCACTAGTTCGTTATGAGTAATAAGTTTATTCACGCAATATACAATGATGATGATGTATTGTTGGATGCAGTAAAAGAAACAAGAACTGCTAAACATCACATTGAGGAAATTTATACGCCTTTCCCAGTACATGGTTTAGATAAGGCAATGGGTTTAAAACCAACAAGATTAGCAATTTGTGCTTTCTTATACGGATTAGTAGGTTTGTCTGTTGGAACAAGTATGATGTATTATATCATGATCGTAGATTGGCCACAAGACATTGGAGGAAAGCCAAGTTTTAGCTTCATCCAAAATATGCCTGCTTTTGTACCTATTATGTTTGAGATGACTGTATTGTTCGCTGCTCACTTAATGGTTTTAACATTCTTTTTTAGAAGTAAATTATGGCCATTTAAAAAGGCGGAAAATCCAGATGTAAGAACAACTGACGACCATTTCTTAATGGAAGTTGCTTTACATGGAAATGAAGAAACTGCAATCGAATTCTTTAAAGGAACCGGAGCAGTTGAAGTTAAAGTAATTGAAAAGTAATAGTAGGATGAAAGCGATATATAATATACTAACTTTAGCCGGTGTAGCTGTATTGACTACATCGTGCTTTAATAAAGAGCGTCCGAACTATCAGTTTATGCCAAATATGTACGAAGCTGTACCTTATGAAACATATTCTGAAGTTCCAACTACCGTATTTAAAAACGGTAAAGAAGGTCAAATTCCTGCAGAGGGGAGTATTCCTCGTGGATTTCAACCAGAAGTGTATCCAAATACACCAGAAGGACTAGAAGAAGCGAGATTATATTTAAAATCTCCTTTAACTGCAGAGGAAAAGGAAAAAGGTGCTGAAAAAGGTAAAGAGCTATATGCAATTTATTGTTCAATTTGTCACGGTTCAAAAGGTGATGGAAATGGAAACCTAGTAAAAAGAGAGAAGTTTCTTGGGGTGCCAAATTATCACGATAGAGACCTTACTGAAGGAGGAATTTACCAAGTTATTACTTATGGTTTGAATTCAATGGGTTCTCATGCTAATCAGTTGACTCAACACGAACGTTGGTTAGTAACTGATTATGTATTAAAATTGAAATCAGAATAATAATTGTAAAACTTATTTGAAAGTTTAGATATGTATACATTATCAAAAAATTTAAGAAACTTTTCAATCGTCCTTATGATCTTAGGATTAATAGGGATTGGTTATGGTTTTTTTAGTGCACCAAAGACAACTGCTGAAGTAGAGCAGATATTGAATGAGCAAGCACATCATACAGATCATTCTGAAGTTTCAGAAGCTGATCATGAAGCTCATCAAAAACATTTAGAACATGTATTAAGTCAAATGCAAAATAAACCTTGGACGGCTGTATATGTTGCTTGTATTTTCGTTATGCTAATATCACTAGGTATTTTAACGTTTTACGGAATTAATTATGCAGCATCTGCAGGCTGGTCTCCAGTACTTTTTAGAGTAATGGAAGGTTTATCAGCTTACTTATTACCTGGTTCTATTATTTTCTTCCTATTGTTATTAGCTAGTTCATTTGGTGGAAATCATTTATTTATATGGATGGATCCGTCGGTTGTAGAGAATGATATTATTATTCAAGGAAAAGTAGGTTACTTAAATGTTCCTTTCTTCTTAATAAGAGCGGTTGTGTTTTTATTAGGTTGGAATATCTATAGAAGCTATATGAGAAAACAATCATTAAACCTTGATGCAACTGGAGATTTAGTTTTTCATAAAAAAATGTTTAAAGCATCAGCAGGATACTTAGCGTTTTTTATTGTATCTGAATCAATAGCATCATGGGATTGGATTATGTCAATTGATGCTCACTGGTACAGTACTTTATTTGGATGGTATGTATTTGCTAGTTTCTTTGTAACTGGTATTACAGTAATTGCATTTGTTACTTTGTATCTTAAAAATCAAGGATATTTAGAGCATGTAAATACAAGTCATATTCATGACTTAGCTAAATTTATGTTTGGACTAAGTATTTTCTGGACTTACCTTTGGTTTTCACAATTTATGTTGCAATGGTATTCAAATATCCCAGAGGAAGTAACTTATTTCATCTTTCGTATTCAAGAGTATAACTTACCGTTCTTTGGTATGTTAGTTTTAAACTTTGTATTGCCATTGTTATTATTAATTAATACAGATTTCAAACGTTTAACTTGGATTGTTGTTATAGCTGGAACTTGTATCATTGTAGGTCATTATTTAGATTTCTTTGTGATGATTAGTCCTGGTACAGTTGGAGGATCTTGGTTTATTGGAGTTCCTGAAATTGCATCGTTAATGTTCTTCATAGGTTTATTCATCTATGTTGGATTTACAGCTATTTCTAAAGCACCATTATTAACTAAAAATAACCCTCTGATTGAAGAGAGTAAACATTTTCATTATTAATAATTAAAAATAAACCAATGACTAGTTTATTAATCGTAGCAATAGTTGTTTTATTAGGAATTGCAATTTGGCAATTAACTAAGATATTTGATTTGACGCAAGTCGGATCAACGCCAGATAACTACACATCTCAAGTGGCTAATACGAAAGACAACAACATACAAGGTTATTTAACTTTCGGTTTCTTAGCATTCATTTATATTTTTACAATATTCTGTTTAGTTGAATATGGTAGCTTTCCTTTATTAAGCGATTCAGCTTCAGTACATGGTGAAACTGTCGATATATTAATGTGGATTTCATTAGCATTAATATTTTTTGTTCAAATTGTCACGCAATTTTTATTACACTACTTCGCGTTCAAAGGACGTGGAGTAGAAGGAAGAACTGCAAGATATTTTTCTGATAATAATAAGTTAGAGGCTGCTTGGACAGTTATTCCAACAATTACATTATCCGGATTAATTCTTTATGGTTTATTCGCTTGGAATGATATTATGTTTGTTGACGACGAGGAAGAAGTAATTAATATCGAAGTTTACGCAAAACAATTTGGTTGGAATGTTCGTTACTCAGGTCAAGATAATACACTTGGAAAAGCAAACGTGCGTTTCATTAAAGGAATTAATGTTGTAGGTGTAGATATGTCTGATCCTAACTCTTTGGACGATAAAATGGCTAATGAATTGCTTTTGCCAGTAGGTAAAAAAGTAGTTCTTAAATTTAGATCTCAAGACGTTTTGCACTCTGCTTATTTCCCTCATTTTAGAGCACAAATGAATTGTGTTCCAGGGATGGTAACTCAATTTGCATTTACACCTAGTGTAACAACTGAAGAAATGAGAAGTCGCGAAAGTATTATTAGTAAGGTAAATAAGATTAATAATATAAGAGCTGAAAAGAGTCAAGAGCTTATAGCTAATGGACATGAAGCTTTAGATCCATATGCATTTGATTACTTATTATTATGTAATAAAATTTGTGGAGCTTCACATTATAACATGCAGCTTAAAGTTGTTGTAACTACAGAAGAGGAGTATAAAGAATGGTTAAGTGCTATTCCAACATTAGCTTCTCAGATCGCTGAAGAAAACAAATCAGCAACTCCAGTAAAAGCTATTGACGAAAGTCAGAATGTAGAGATTGTTGAAGTTGAAGAAACTGAAGTTATAGCGCAAGTAGTACAATAAATTTCACTCAATTATTTAAAATTTATACTATGTCAGCAGTAGGACACGAAATAATTAATGATCACGATCACGAGCATCACGAAAAAGGTAATTTCTTTACGAAGTACGTTTTCAGTTTGGATCATAAAATGATCGCTAAACAATATCTTATTACAGGTATTATTATGGGGATAATTGGGATTGTAATGTCTCTTTTATTCAGAATGCAAATCGCTTGGCCTGAAGAATCGTTTCAAGTATTCAAATGGTTATTAGGTGATAAAATGGCTCCGGACGGAGTAATGAGAAACGATATATATTTAGCTTTAGTAACAATGCATGGTACTATTATGGTATTCTTTGTACTAACAGCTGGATTGAGTGGTACGTTCTCTAACTTATTAATTCCATTACAGATTGGAGCGCGTGATATGGCATCTGGCTTTATGAACATGCTTTCTTACTGGTTTTTCTTTGTTTCTGCAGTAATTATGGTTATCTCATTATTCGCAGAAGGTGGACCAGCTTCTTCTGGATGGACAATTTATCCTCCATTATCAGCTTTACCTCAAGCTATTCCTGGTTCTGGTATGGGAATGACTTTGTGGTTGATTTCAATGGCGTTATTCATTATTTCTTCTACAATGGGTTCTTTAAACTATGTTGCAACTGTAGTTAATTTAAGAACAAAAGGTATGACTATGACTAGAATGCCTTTAAGCGTTTGGGCTTTATTCGTTACAGCTATCATCGGTATTGTATCTTTCCCAGTTCTTTTATCAGCGGCTTTATTATTGATTTTTGATAGAAGTTTTGGAACATCATTCTTCTTATCTGATATTTATTTAGCTGGAGAAGTTTTGCATTACCAAGGAGGTTCACCAGTATTGTTTGAGCACTTATTCTGGTTCTTAGGACACCCTGAGGTATATATCGTAATTTTACCTGCGATGGGACTTACTTCAGAAATTATTGCAACTTCAGCTCGTAAGCCAATCTTTGGTTACCGTGCGATGATTGCTTCAATTTTAGGTATTGCTTTCTTATCTACGATCGTATGGGGGCACCACATGTTCGTTTCTGGTATGAATCCATTCTTAGGATCTGTATTTACATTTACAACTTTATTAATTGCAATTCCTTCGGCAGTAAAAGCATTTAACTATATTACTACTATTTGGAGCGGTAATATTCAAATGAACCCTGCAATGTTGTTCTGTATTGGTTTCGTATCTACGTTCATTACAGGAGGTTTAACAGGAATTATTTTAGGAGATTCAACATTAGATATCAACGTTCACGATACTTATTTCGTTATTGCTCACTTCCACTTAGTAATGGGTATTTCTGCTCTTTACGGAATGTTTGCAGGTATTTACCACTGGTTCCCTAAAATGTTTGGAAGAATGATGAATAAAAACTTAGGTTATATTCACTTCTGGGTAACTGCAGTGTGTGCTTACGGAGTATTCTTCCCAATGCACTTTATCGGATTAGCAGGTTTACCACGTCGTTATTACTCAAATACAGCTTTCCCTTTATTTGATGAATTCTATGACGTAAACGTTTTAATTACCGTATTTGCTTTAATAGGATCAGCTTTCCAATTGATATTCTTATGGAATTTCTTTGTAAGTATTTTCTACGGTAAGAGAGCTCCTCAAAACCCTTGGAGATCGAACAGTTTAGAATGGACTACACCAGTAGAACACATCCACGGAAACTGGCCAGGAGAATTACCAGTTGTTCACAGATGGCCGTATGATTACAGTAAACCTGGTTTACCAGAAGATTACGCACCACAAACAATGCCTTATCAAGAAGGTGAAGAACAATTACATCACTAAGATCATATTGTTTCAATATAATAAAGAACGCCGTTCAGTTTTGACCGGCGTTTTTTTTTTGTGTTATTTTTTTTGAGTTACTTTGTAAGATGAACGAGAATTTAAACCCTACAAATAAGCATTATTCCTCTGAGGAATTAGACGTAGAAAAAAAACTACGTCCGCTTTCTTTTTCTGATTTTGCAGGACAAGATAGTGTGTTAGAAAATTTAGAAATATTTGTTGCTGCTGCTAATCAACGTGGAGAAGCCTTAGATCATACTTTATTTCATGGACCTCCAGGTTTAGGTAAAACAACATTGGCAAATATTTTAGCAAATGAATTAGGAGTAGGTATTAAAATTACTTCCGGACCAGTTTTAGATAAACCAGGTGATTTAGCCGGATTACTAACTAATTTGGAAGAACGAGATGTGCTTTTTATAGATGAGATTCATCGATTAAGCCCTATTGTTGAAGAGTATTTGTATTCAGCGATGGAAGATTTTAAAATTGATATTATGATTGAATCTGGACCAAACGCGCGTACTGTTCAAATTCATTTAAACCCATTTACCTTAGTGGGAGCAACCACTCGTTCAGGATTGCTTACCTCGCCTATGCGTGCTCGTTTTGGTATTCAAAGTCGTTTACAATATTATTCTAAAGAATTATTAGCTACTATCGTTGAGCGTAGCGCCGGAATTTTAGGAGTGCCTATAGATATTGAAGCAGCCATTGAAATTGCAGGACGAAGTAGAGGTACGCCGCGTATCGCTAATGCATTGCTGCGTAGAGTGCGCGATTTTGCACAAATTAAGGGAAATGGAAGTATTGATATTGTTATTGCCAAATATGCGTTAAATGCATTAAATGTTGATGCTTGCGGACTTGATGAAATGGATAATAAAATTCTTTTAACGATTATTGAAAAGTTTAAAGGTGGTCCAGTTGGTTTATCAACTTTATCAACGGCAGTTTCTGAAAATGCTGAAACTATTGAAGAGGTGTACGAACCTTATTTAATTCAAGAAGGATTTATTACGCGTACACCAAGAGGACGAGAGGTCACTGATAAAGCATATCATCATTTGGGAAAAGCTAGAGCAAATTACGATAGAGGATTATTTGATATTTAACAGCCATTTATGGAAAGTCGGGCACAATATAGTCAGTTGATAAAAGAAGAGGCTAAAAGACTTGGATTTACTTCTTGTGGTATATCTAAGGCTGGTTTTCTTGAAGAGGAAGCTCCACGTTTAGAAAAATGGTTAAATGCTGGAATGCATGGACAAATGCATTATATGGAGAATAACTTTGATAAACGCTTAGATCCTCGTCTTTTAGTTGAAGATGCTAAAAGTGTTGTATCACTTCTGTTCAATTATTTCCCTGAACAACTGCAAAATATCGATTCTTATAAGATTTCAAAATATGCTTATGGTGAAGATTATCATTTTGTTATTAAGGATAAATTAAAAGATTTATTACGTTATATAAATGAAACAATAGGGGAAGTAAATGGACGTGTTTTTGTTGATAGTGCCCCAGTATTAGATAAAGCTTGGGCTGCAAAAAGCGGATTGGGTTGGGTTGGAAAGAATAGTAATTTAATTTCAAAAAAAGAAGGATCTTTTTTCTTTATTGCAGAGCTGATTATAGATTTAGAGTTAGAATATGACGGAGCTACTACTGATCATTGTGGTAAGTGTACTCGTTGTATTGATGCTTGTCCAACGCAAGCTATAGAAACACCTTACGTTGTTAATGGATCTAAGTGCATTTCATACTTAACTATTGAATTAAAAGAAGATATTCCTGTTGAATTTAAAGGAATGTTTGATGGTTGGATGTATGGATGTGATGTCTGTCAGGATGTTTGCCCGTGGAATCGTTTCTCAAAACCTACAAAAGAGAAGCGTTTTCATGCTAACAATGAGTTAATTAATTACTCAAAACAAGAATGGCATGAATTGACAAATGATGTATTTGGTCAAATATTTAAAAAATCTGCAGTAAAGCGTGCTAAATACACTGGTTTGATGAGAAATATTTATTTTTTAAAGCCTTAACTTAATAGTCATCTATATTAGTCTAAAATTGATAAATTTGTTAGTCGAAATAAATATAGATTTATGAATAAAGATAGTTTACGTAGAGAAGCGTTATTATATCACGCAAAACCTACGCCCGGAAAAATTCAAGTGGTACCTACCAAAAAGTATTCATCTCAAAGAGATTTAGCTTTAGCGTATTCACCTGGAGTGGCTGAGCCTTGTTTAGAAATAGCTAAGGATGTAAATAATGTTTATAAGTATACAGCAAAAGGAAATTTAGTAGCTGTTATTTCAAACGGTACAGCTGTTTTAGGATTAGGTAATATTGGTCCGGAAGCATCTAAACCTGTAATGGAAGGAAAAGGGCTGCTATTTAAAATTTTTGCGGATATTGACGTTTTTGATATTGAGGTAGATGCAACTGATGTTGATGCCTTTATTGAAACAGTAAAAAATATTGCACCTACGTTTGGAGGAATTAATTTAGAAGATATCAAAGCCCCAGAATCTTTTGAAATTGAAAGAAGATTAAAAGAAGAGCTTGATATTCCTGTAATGCACGATGATCAGCATGGTACAGCTATTATTTCTGCAGCAGCATTGATAAATGCTGTAGAATTGGCAGAAAAGAATATAAGTGAAGTTAAAATGGTGGTTTCTGGCGCAGGTTCGGCAGCAATTGCATGTGCAAAATTATACGTAGCTTTTGGTGTTAAGCAAGAAAACATTTTGATGTTTAACAGTAAAGGTGTTTTAAGAAAAGACGACGAACGCATTTCAGAAATGCAAAGAGAGTTTGCTACTGATAAAGATATCTCATTGGCAGATGCATTAAAAGGCTGTGACGTATTTATTGGTTTATCTACAGCAGATGTGCTTACCCCAGAAATGTTGTTAGACATGGCTGATAATCCAATTGTTTTTGCAATGGCTAATCCAAAACCTGAGATTGATTATAATCTTGCAATAGCAACGCGTAAAGACGTGATTATGGCTACTGGGCGTTCAGATTATCCTAATCAGGTTAACAATGTTTTAGGATTTCCTTATATCTTTAGGGGAGCATTAGATGTGCGTTCTACAAAAATTAACGAAGAAATGAAAATGGCAGCTGTAGTAGCTTTAGCTAAACTAGCTAAAGAGCCAGTTCCAGAACAAGTAAATATAGCTTACGGGGAAACAAAACTAGGCTTTGGTAGAGAGTATATTATTCCAAAACCATTTGATCCTCGTTTAATTTCTGTAGTTCCACCAGCGGTTGCAAAGGCTGCTATGGAAACTGGTATAGCAAAAGCTCCAATTGTAGATTGGGAAAAATATAAGCAAGAGTTAGATGAGCGAATGGGATCGGATAATAAAATGGTGCGAATGATTATGAATCGTGCTAAAACCGATGCTAAAACCGTAGTTTATGCAGAAGCTGATCATTTAGATGTACTAAAAGCTGCACAAATTGCTTATGAAGAAGGTATTGCTATTCCAATTTTATTAGGAGACAAAGAAACAATCTTAGACTTGAAAAAGGAGATTGATTTTAATGACGACGTTGAAATTATTGATCCTAAATCGGACGATGAGAAAGATAGAAGAGCAGAATTTGCTTCTTTGTATTGGCAAACTCGTCAACGAAAAGGAATTACTTTTTATGAAGCTAGTAAATTAATGCGTGAGCGTAATTACTTTGCTGCTATGTTAGTTAATACAGGAGGTGCAGATGCTTTATTAACGGGTTATTCAAGAAGTTATCCAACTGTTGTTAAACCAATTTTGGAGCTTATTCCAAAAGCACAAGGGGTGGATAAAGTAGCAACTGCTAATTTAATGATGACAAAGCGTGGACCAATGTTTTTAGCTGATACGGCTATTAATCCAGATCCATCAGCTATTGATCTAGCAAAAATTGCCGTAATGGCAGAAAAAACAGTGAAAATGTTCGGATTAGATCCAATCATTGCAATGCTTTCTTATACAAACTATGGGGCTGCAGATCAGGTATCTCCAGTGAAAATGAAAGAAGCTGTGAGAATTTTACATGAGCAATATCCGAATATGATTGTTGATGGAGAAATTCAAATTGACTTTGCGCTAAACAACGAAATGTTAAAATCGAAGTTTCCTTTCTCTAAATTGGTAAATAAAAAAGTAAATACATTAATTTTTCCTAATTTGGATTCTGCTAACATTACTTATAAAATGTTAAAAGAATTAAATAAAGCAACTTCTATAGGTCCAATAATTATGGGGTTAGACAAAGCTGTTCACGTTTTTCAATTAGGTGCAAGTGTTGACGAAATGGTAAATATGACTGCCGTTGCTGTTGTTGACGCTCAAGTAAGAGAAAGCAGAAAGAAAAAATAAAATATAGTTCAAAATCTTCCTTGTTCTGTGCTAGCTATGTTAGTAAATAGTTAAAATTATTTCCTATTTTTGATAAAAAATAGTTTGTAATGATTGCGCAGATACAAGGAAGATTAATTGAAAAAGCACCAACCGAAGTAATTGTTGATTGTCATGGAGTTGGCTATCAAATTAACATTTCTTTATATACCTATTCTCATATTGGTACTTCAGAGAGCATTAAGCTTTATACCTATCTTCAAATAAAAGAAGATGCCCATACCTTGTTTGGCTTTATAGATAAAGTAGAAAGAGAATTGTTTAAACTTTTATTATCAGTTTCTGGTATTGGCGGCAGTACAGCACGTAATATTTTATCATCTAGTACACCTAAGGAATTATTGCAAATGATTGGAAATGGTGATGCAAAAAGTATTCAGAAATTTAAAGGTATTGGGGCGAAAACTGCCCAGCGAATAATATTAGATTTACAAGAAAAGGTATTAAAACTTTACAATATTGATGAAGTTGTCCCAACTATCAACAATACAAATGCTGATGAAGCGTTATCTGCATTAGAAGTTCTTGGTTTTGTGCGTAAAACAGCTGAAAAAGTTGTTGACTCAATTTTAAAGACTAACCCAGGAGCATCTATTGAAGATATAATTAAACAAGCATTAAAAAAGTTGTAAATCTTGAGTGTTTTCTCTTTTTTTTACCGACGATTAGCCATTTGTTTTTTGGTTTTTTTCTGTGCAATTACATCTACATTTGCACAAGATGACCTGTTTGATCAAGTAAATGATTCAATACCACAAATAGGCTACAATTTTGGCTCATTAGCGTTGCCAGACCCATCTATTATTGTGGAATCGTATAGTTATAATCCTGTTGCCGATCAGTATTATTATTCAAAAGTTGTTGGCGATTATAATATGGCTATGCCTTTGGTGTTAACTAGAGAGGAATATGAAAAGATTTTGCTTAGAGCAGAGATGCGAAAAGATTTTGCTCAAAAATTTGATGCTATTCATGGTACATTGCAAGACGATAGCCTACAACGAGATATGCTACCAAGGTACTATGTTAATTCTAAATTGTTTTCTGGTATATTTGGATCAAATGAAATCAATGTTAAGCCTTCTGGTTCTGTTGAATTTGATATGGGAATTCGTCATACAAAACAAGAAAATCCATTAATTACTGCTAGAAATAGAAAGTCTACAACATTTGATTTTGATCAGCGTATAAGCATGGGACTTCAAGGGACTGTTGGTACTCGAATGGCGGTAAATGCCAATTATGATACGCAAGCAAGTTTTGATTTTCAAAATATAATGAAGTTGCAATACGCTCCTGATCCAGATGATATTGTTCAAAAATTGGAGATTGGTAATGTGAGTATGCCAATTACTGGATCATTAATTCGTGGCGCACAAAGTTTATTTGGTGTTAAAGCGGAATTGAAATTTGGTAAAACAACGGTTACAGGAATTTTTTCGGAACAAAAATCACAAGTTAATTCTGTTCGTGCAGAAGGTGGTGGTACGGTGCAAGATTTTGAATTATATGCATTAGATTATGATGAAGATCGCCATTTTTTCTTATCTCATTATTTTAGAAGTAGATATGATGAAGCTTTAAAAACGTATCCATATATCAATTCACGCGTTCGTATTACAAAAGTTGAAGTATGGGTTACTAATAGATTTAATCGTGTTAGTCAAACTAATAACAATTTGCGAAATATTGTAGCAATACAAGATTTGGGAGAAGGTTTTTTGAGAGGTGTAAACAATGATAAGATCTTTTCACCAAGAATTGATCCAGCAAATTTCGTAATTAATAAAACAATAAATGCACCAACAGACAATAAGAATAACCAATACGATCCTGCACAAATTGGGAGAAATTACTTAACAGAACAAATTAGATTTTCAAATAGCGGAAATGCAGGTTTTACAAATAGTGTTCAAGAAGGATTAGATTATGTTAAGTTAGAGAGTGCACGTAAATTGAGTCCAAATGAATTTACGTTTCATCCTCAATTAGGATATATTTCTTTACAACAACGTTTGTCAAACGATGAAGTTTTGGCAGTAGCTTATCAATATACAATTGGAGATGATGTATATCAAGTTGGAGAATTTGGAACAGATGGAGGAGCTGTAAATGTTGAAACTGAAATTCCAGGTCAAAGACCAGGAACTGAAGTGCCGCTTTCTCAAGCATTGATTGTGAAAATGCTAAAAAGCACTTTAACACTTACCAATGCGCCGGTTTGGAATTTAATGATGAAAAACATTTATCAGATTCCAAATGCAATAAATATTTCGCAAGAAAAATTCCGTTTTAATATCTTATATACAGATCCTAGTCCACTAAATTATATTTCTGCAGCAGGAAGTTTGCCTTTGCCGGAAGGTGTTGAAAATACTCCCTTACTACAAGTTTTTAATTTAGATAGATTAGACTCTTCAAATAATCCGCAGAATGGAGGAGATGGTTTTTTCGATTATTTAGCTCAAGGTAGTAGTAATCTGGGAGGAAATATGAATAACAGACCTGGTTCTAATAATAGTGGCTATGGAAATAATTATAATAACGGAGGAAGTTACGGAAATAACAATTCCAATAATCAAGCAAGTACTAATATATTTGACGGTATAACAATTGATGCAGAAAAAGGACGAATTATTTTTACTTCGGTAGAACCATTTGGAAGTTATTTATTTGAAAAGTTAAGAAATTCACCTGATGAAGATTTTGATAATACAACGAGTTATAACTCGAATCAACGCCGATATGTTTTTAATGAGCTTTATTCAAATATTAAATCCTCCGCAGTACGAAATCAAAATGGAAAGAATAAGTTTCAACTAAAAGGAAAATATTCTTCTTCTATGGGGCAAGGTATTCCGATAGGTGCATTTAACGTAGCACCTGGCTCTGTTATTGTTAATGCAGGTGGGCGTATTTTGATTGAAGGAGTAGATTATACGGTAGATTATGCGGGAGGAAGAGTTATGATTCTTGATGAAGCATTATTAGCATCTAATACACCGATAGATATTTCTGTAGAAAATAACACGATGTTTGGTCAGCAAACCAAAACATTTTTCGGAGTAAATGTAGAGCATCGAATTAGTAAAGATTTTATTGTTGGTGGAACACTTTTGAGATTGTCAGAAAAACCAATGACCCATAAGTCAATGTACGGAAGTGAATCTGTTAATAATACCATTTGGGGATTTAATACGCAATATTCAACAGAAGTTCCTTTTTTAACACGTTTGGTAAATAAGTTGCCAAATATTGATACGGATGTACCTTCACGCGTTTCATTTACTGGAGAATTTGCTTATTTGCAGCCAGCTGCATCAAAAAATGATCAAATGAATGGAGAAGCTACTGCTTATATTGATGATTTTGAAGCAGCTCAATCTCGTATCGATGTTCGTTCACCATTAGCATGGAAGTTATCAAGTGTGCCAGTTGGTTTTTATAAAAAAGGGATTAATTCTTTGGAGTCACCAAGTTTATTAGAACATAATTTGGAAGATGGTTATCGCCGAGCAAAATTGTCTTGGTATACTATTGATCCTAGTTTTTATGTTGGTGTAAAGCCAGAAGGAGTAAGTGATAAAGATATGTCATCAAATAAAACTCGACGTGTTTTTAGTGAAGAGCTTTTTGCTACAAAAGATTTAGCTTATGGTGAAAGTAGGGTAATTTCAACGCTAGATCTTACTTATTATCCAACCGAGCGTGGACCTTATAACTTTAATCCTGATTACAAATTAAATGTACGTTCTCCAAAACCAAAAGATAATTGGGGAGGAATGATGCGAGCACTAAATACAACCAATTTCGAACAAGCAAATATTGAGTTTGTAGAGTTTTGGTTAATGGATCCTTATGTTGGACGTAATTCAGATATGATGACTACTGGAAATACTGGAGAGTTGAGATTCAACTTTGGATTTATTTCTGAAGATATTTTACGAGATGGTTATAAGCAATACGAAAATGGTTTACCAGGAGTTGGTAGTACAGTTGCTACTATAGAAACTGTTTGGGGAAAAGTACCAGCTGCACCATCTTTAATTTATGCCTTTGATACTAATGCAGAAAGTAGACGTATGCAAGATGTGGGATTGGATGGATTGAGTGATGAAGAAGAAAAAATGTTTTTTAATGACTTCGCACATTTAGAAGATCCTGCAGCAGATAATTTTGTTCATTTCCTAGATGCTGAAGGAGGAATATTAGAGCGTTATAAAAATTACAATGGAGTAGAAAAAAACTCACCGGTTACGGGAACCAGAGGTGGAAGTAATTTGCCTGATGCGGAAGATATTGATGGAGATAATACAATGAATACACTTGATGCGTATTTCGAATATGCAGTAAGGGTAAGTCCAGATCCGCAAGTAGGTGAAAACTACGTAACAGATATTAGAAATACAACTGTGCAGTTAGCAGATGGAGCAATTGCTCCAGTAAGATGGATTCAGTATAAAGTACCTATTGATGATACAGGAAAGAAAATAGGAATGATTGCGGATTTTCGTTCTGTGCGTTTTATGCGTATGTATTTAACAGGTTTTGAAAACGATGTAACGTTGCGTTTTGCAAGTTTAGATTTAGTACGATCAGACTGGAGAAGATACAATGCAAGTTTGCAAAATGATGACAATAATATGCCATTGCCATTAGAGCCAAATACAGGTTTTGATGTAACATCGGTGAGCATCCAAGATAATTATGATAGAAAACCAATTCCTTATGTTATTCCTCCAGGAGTGCAAAGAGAGCAGTTTTATATTAATAATACAATTGTAGATCAGAATGAGCAATCATTATCATTAAAAGTTTATCCAATTGAAGCAGGAAAAACTCCAGAAGGATTAGCACCTGGAGATTCGAGAGGAGTGTATAAAAATTTCAGTTTAGATTTACGTCAGTATAAAAAGTTAAGGATGTTTATTCATGCTGAATCATTAGAGCATGTAAATCGTCGATTACAAGATGATGAAATGGTCGCTTTTATTCGTATAGGATCTGATTTTACTGATAACTTTTATCAAGTAGAATTACCTTTAAAAGTAACTCAGTTTGGTACAGTATCTCCTGAGCTAATTTGGCCAGAAGCTAATGAGCTGGATTTGGAGTTAGAATTACTAACTAAGCTTAAAGTTTTATTTATGAATGAAATTAGTCAGCAAGAACGACTGACTGAAATTTTCTTTAAATCTGAAGAAGAACTTACAGGACATGCTGTTTCTAGACCAAATAAATTGAGATATGGTATAAAAGGAAATCCTAGTTTTGGAAATGTTAGAGTTATAATGATTGGAATTCGAAATGATCTAAATCGATATAACGCAACAGGTGATTTATCAGGAGAGTTTTGGTTTGATGAGTTGAGAATGTCTGACATGGACAATAAAGGTGGCTGGGCAACAACATTTACAATGAATGCTAATCTTGCAGATTTTGCTAATGTTTCTGCTACAGGAACTAAAAAAACGATTGGATTTGGCGGTTTAGAACAAGGTCCTTCTCAAAGAAGTAGAGAAGATTTTAAATCCTACAGTATTGTTACAAACGTGAATTTGGGACAGTTGTTACCAAAGAATTGGCGAGTAAATTTACCGTTTAATTATGCAATTTCTGAGGAGTTTATTGTACCAGAATACGATCCTGCAAATCCAGACATTAAATTAAGTACAATGCGTTCAGTATCGGCTTCCTCTTCGGTAGCAGAAGAAATAGAAAAGCAAGCTACAGATTATACTAAACGAAGAAGTATTAACTTTATTGGGGTTTCAAAACAAAGAAATCCAGAAGCTAAAAAGCATATTTACGATATTGAAAACCTTACAGTTTCTCATTCATATAATGAAATTATTCATCATGATTTTGAAGTGCAGTCAATGCTAGATCAACAAACAAGATCGTCTTTAGATTACGCCTATGGATTTGAAACAAAAACTGTAGAACCATTAAAAAAAGTTGGTTTTTTAAAGAATCGCTATTTGCAAATATTTAGAGATTTCAACTTTAATTATTTGCCAACGAATATAATGTTTAACAGCAATGTTTTACGTCAGTTTAATAAGCAACAGTTTAGATTGATTGATGTAGAAGGAATTGGGTTAGATCCATTATATAGAAGAAATTATTTCTTTAATTATAATTTCGGATTTAATTTTAATCTTACAAAATCATTAAAGTTAAACTATATTGGAGGAAGTAATAACTTGGTGAGAAATTATTATGATAGTCAGTATAATTTAATTGAAAGCAATACCATTTGGGATGATTATTTTAATATTGGTGAGCCCAATCAGTTTACCCAATCAGTAACAATGAATTACGAGCTTCCAATTAATAAAATACCATTTTTATCATTTGTACGTTCTAGTTATGCTTATACAGGTACCTATAATTGGCAGCGTTCTTCAGATGCTTTTTCTCAAATAGAATTAGATGATATTACTTACAATTTGGGTAATACTATTCAAAATTCAAGGTTACAACAATTAAATACTACATTGAGTATGGATATGTTGTATAAATATTTGGGATTAGTAAAAAGCAAGCCAAAGCAACAACAAGCTAAAAGAGCAGCTATTGTGCCTGGACAAAAAGTTGTACAAGATAATACTGCCGCAACTACAAAGAATAATAATTTGGGCAATTTTGCTATTGGTTTATTAACATCAATTAAAACTATTCAGATTAATTATTCTGAAAATAGTGGAACAATGTTACCAGGTTATATGCCTAGCATTGGTTTTTTTGGAACAGGAAAACCAACGACAGGTTTCGTTTTTGGAGATCAGGCAGATGTGAGACAATTAGCAGCACAAAATGGATATTTAACTACATTTCCAGAGTTTAATCAACAGTTTACACAAGTAAATACAAAAACATTAAATTATACAGCAAGTTTAAGTCCGATTACCGATTTAACTATTGATTTATCTGGAAGAAGAATTAAGGCCGAAAATCATTCAGAACAATTTAGAGTTGTAGATGCTACATATATAGCAGAATCACCATATAGTTATGGAAACTTTAGTATATCTACAATCTTAATCAATAGTGCTTTTTCTAAGAGTTCGTTAGAATTTTCTCAAGCATTCGATCAAATGAGAGAAAACCGATTAGTTATAGCTAATCGCTTAGCTACTGCTAGAGGAATTGATTTGAGTAATCCAAATAATATTGATCGAGATGGTTTTCCAGTAGGATATAGCAAAGGAAGTCAAGAAGTATTATTACCGGCGTTTTTGTCTGCTTATACTGGTAAAAATGCAAGTAGTACATCAACAAGTTTATTTAGAGATGTGCCGTTGCCAAACTGGACACTTCGCTATACAGGATTAATGAAAATAGATTGGATTAAAGAGAAGTTTAGACGATTTTCTATTCATCACGGATATACAGCAATGTATACACTGGGTTCATTTAGTTCAAACTTTGAGTACCAGAGAGCACCTGATGAACTAAATCAGTACAATAATTATCCGTCAAAAACAGTGGTGAATAATGCTATTCTTACAGAGAATTTTAACCCATTAATTCGTTTTGATTTAGAAACAAAATCCTCAATTCGAATTCTTGCAGAAATGAGAAAAGATAGAACATTAGCGCTTAGTTTTGACAATAATTTATTGACTGAAACAACAGGAAACGATTTTGTATTAGGATTAGGATACAGAATTAAAGACGTTGGATTTAACTCGGCTTATGCCAACGGTGGAATGGGAGGTCGTATTCAGAGCGATATCAATATTAAAGCAGATTTGACTTTGAGTAAACGAGAAACGATAATTCGTTATTTAGATTACAATAACAATCAATTAGGGGGAGGACAAAATATGTGGTCATTAAAAATTATGGCAGATTATATGTTGAGTAAAAACCTAACAGCTATATTTTTCTATGATCATTCTTTTTCTAAAGCTGTAATTTCAACAATGTACCCAATTACAAATGTTAAAGCAGGATTTACAATGAGATATAGTTTTGGAAATTAGTTGAAAATGAATTTTAAAATTATACATTTGCTAAAAAATATACAAAAATGAATATACCATCTAATTTAAAGTACACTAAAGACCACGAGTGGGTATCAATTGAAGGGGATATCGCTACAGTAGGTATTACAGATTTCGCTCAAAGAGAGTTGGGAGATATTGTTTATGTAGAGGTTGAAACTCTTGACCAAAATTTAGATAAAGATGAGGTTTTTGGAACAGTAGAAGCTGTAAAAACTGTATCTGATCTATTTTTACCATTGGCGGGTGAAATTATCGAATTTAATGAAGGTTTGGAAACAGAGCCAGAATTAGTAAACCAAGATCCTTATGGAGCAGGTTGGATGATTAAAATCAAATTAGCTGATTTAGCTGAAGTTGATTCATTGTTATCAGATGATCAGTACAAAGCATTAATTGGGGCGTAAGTTAGTTTTTTTACTAGGAATTTTTTGGACAGGCTTTATTATTATGGCTTGTCTATTAGAAGGTAGTGATTTACTAAAATCCTCCTTCATCAATGTTCCTAATAAAGATAAAATAGCTCACTTCCTATTCTATTTTATATTTTCAATTTTGTGGTATATTTTTTTTAAAAAAAAATATACCACAAAATCAAGTAAAATAAAATACGGATTAGTTATCTTTATGGTAGCTACTTGTATTGGAGGTATTGTCGAAATTTGTCAATACTACTGCACTAATACTAGAAGTGCAGAATGGACCGACTTTATTGCCAATGCGTTAGGAAGTGCTACAGGTTTACTAATAATTATTACAACAACGCGACAACGAAAAAAATGAAAGTCCCTTCTATGGGACTTTTTTTGTGTTTAATAATAAAAAATAAAACGATGAGTGATTTAAAAGAATTTATGGACTCTACTTACTTAAAAACGGCACAGCAAGCTGGTTTATCTGAAGTAGAAAATAAAGAAAAAGTAACGGAATTAGTAAAGGAAGCTATTAAAGAAAATTTTAAATTAGCTATGATTCGCCCTGAAGAAGTACATGATGCGCGTGCTTTAGTTAATAAAGCTAATTCAAAAGTACTTATCGGTACGGTAATTGATTTTCCAAATGGAGACGGAGGTTTAGAAGTAAAAGTAAAGCAAGCGGCAAAAGCTATCGAAGATGATGTTGATGATTTAGATTTTGTTATAGATTACAAAGCGTTTAAAAAAGGTTTAGTAGATCAGGTAAAAGAAGAGGTTTTAATTTGCACAAAGCTTGGTTTAGATGCTGGTAAGGTTGTTAAGTGGATTATTGAGGTTGCAGCGTTAACAGATGCGGAAATTATCAAACTTACTTCATTGATAAAAAATGTAGTGATGAGCAATTTTTCCGAAAAAATGTATGATAAAGTATTTGTAAAGTCTTCTACAGGATTTTATGTTACAACAGAAAATAAACCAAATGGAGCTACCATTCACAGTCTTGTTTTAATGTTGGAAAACGCTGGACCATTGCCTGTTAAAGCTGCTGGAGGTGTTAGAGATAGAGAAACTGCATTAGAAATGATTGGATTAGGAGTTAAAAGATTAGGAACTTCTTCGGCAAAAGCGATAGTATATGGCAATGCTGCTAATGAATCTTATTAAAATACTAAAATATAGGAATATTTAAAGCAGTTATCTTCTTTGTAGGTCGGTTATAAAATTTGCGTTATATTTGCAACGCATTAAACACAAACTAGAAGGGCTTTGAATATTTCTTCAGAAAATAGACAATCAGTTTCGATACTTAAAGAATTTAAGGAAATGACCAAAATGGGACTTGCGCTAAGTGTAGTATTTTCTACAATAGCAGGGTATGTTTTGGCTGTTCCAGATATTAGAAGTATTAATTATCTTACATTATTAGCTTTAGCAGTTGGTGGGTACTGTATGGTAGGTGCATCCAATGTTTATAATCAAATTATTGAAAGAGATTTAGATAAAAAGATGCATAGAACTGCCAATAGACCTATAGCATCTGGACGTGTAAAACCACAATCAGCATTTATCTTAGCTGCTGCTTTAACTGTTGTTGGATTGTATATTTTATATACAATAAATCCAAAAACGGCTATGTTCGCTGCTATTTCTATATTCCTTTATACTAGTGTGTATACACCATTAAAACCAGTTACACCCTTATCTGTATTTGTTGGAGCTTTTCCAGGTGCAATTCCATTTATGTTAGGATGGGTGGCAGAAACAAATAATTTTGGTATTGAAGCAGGCATGCTGTTTATGATTCAGTTTTTTTGGCAGTTTCCACATTTCTGGGCAATAGGATGGTTTTTATACGATGATTATGAAAGAGGTGGTTTCTCAATGTTACCGACAGGGAAAAAGGACAATAAAACATTAAGACAAATTATTTTATATACGATTTGGCTTATTATAGTGTCTATATTTCCTGCGTTTGGAGTAACTGGAAGATTATATTTAACACCGATTTCTGCTGTATTAGTATTTTTAGCAGGAGTTTGGATGTTGCTAGCAGCTGTAAACTTATATCAAAAAAGAACTGATAAAGCTGCAAGATCGTTAATGTTGGTTAGTGTTACCTATATTTCACTAATTCAGATTATTTATGTTTTAGACAAAATATTACGTTAGAATAAAATTAATAGAATGGAAGCTATAATTGAAACTACACAACAAGAGAAAAAAGACAAAGCACTTAAAGTAATGTTGCTATTTGCTATTGGAAGCATGGTAATGGTATTTGCTGGTCTTACAAGTGCTTATGTTGTGAGTAAATCTCGTCCAGACTGGTTGAGTGACTTTGTACTACCAAGTGACTTTACAATTAGTACAGTAGCAATAGTTATAAGTAGTATAACTATGCATTTGGCACTTAAAAAAACAAAAGAAGGAAATGCCAAAGCAAGTAGAGTGTTTTTATTAAGTACACTATTATTAGGGATTTTCTTTATTTTTCTTCAGTTTAGAGGATTTGGACAAGTAATAAGTGAAGGATATTTTTTCACAGGAAGTGAAAGTACTATTACAACATCTTTTTTATATGTAGTTGTAATAGTGCATATTGTACACTTAGTTGGTGGGTTGATTTCACTACTTGTTGTAATTTATAATGATTTTAAACAAAGATATAATGCTGCTCAATACACTGGTTTACAATTATGTGCGTGGTTTTGGCACTTTTTAGATTTACTTTGGGTATATTTGTTTTTGTTTTTTACATTCTTTAAATAGAAATTTTAAATTAAATTTGGGAACTTTATAACTAATAACTTTTTATGGGAGCGACAGTTACTACAGAAGCTACTGAAGTAAGAGGCGGAGACGCAAGAGGGCCTCTAAATGTAGGCTACGGTAAAATGATGATGTGGTACTTCATATTATCAGATTCTTTAACATTTTGTGGATTCCTTGTAGGATACGGTTTTACAAGATTCAAGTTCATTGATACTTGGCCGATAGCCGATGAGGTATTTAATCACTTTCCATTTTTACATGGAGATCATCCAATGTACTTTGTTGCATTAATGACTTTTATCCTTATTTTCTCATCAGTAACAATGGTGTTAGCTGTAGATGCAGGTCATCAAATGAAGAGAAAAAAAGTAGCTACTTATATGTTTATGACAATCATAGGTGGTTTAGTATTCCTTGGATCACAAGCTTGGGAGTGGAAAAACTTTATTCAAGGTACTTATGGAGCTGTTGAAACCAGAGGAGGTTCAATTTTACAATTTGTTGGAGCAGATGGGAAGCAAATAGCATTATCTGATTTTGCAATTGTAAATCCTGAACGCATAGAAACAACTATGACAAGAGCTGATGGAACTTGGTTCGTAAATGGACCGAAAATTCCTACATACTCTGTAGCAGAAGTTAAGGCTGGACTTGAAGCAAACCCTGATATCAGAATTCGTACTCAGAAAACAACAGACGAAAAGCATAAGCAAATTTTGTCTAGAGAAGAATCATTAGTTCGTATTAACGATGCGGTAATGGTAGTAGAAGGAGCTAACTTAATTAGAAACGAGTATGGACATAAAACTTTTGGAGATTTCTTTTTCTTCATTACAGGTTTCCACGGTTTCCACGTATTTACTGGAATTCTAATTAATACTATTATTTTCTTCAACGTACTTTTGGGTACTTATGACAGAAGAGGATCATATGAAATGGTTGAAAAAGGAGGGTTATATTGGCACTTTGTAGATTTAGTATGGGTGTTCGTATTTACATTCTTCTATTTAGTATAATATTTTAATATAAAAAAAATGGCAGCAGAAGCACATCATTCAAATACAAAGAGAATTTGGGCGGTATTTATCTATATGTCCCTAATTACAATTGTAGAAGTAGTTTTAGGTATATATAAACCACAATCTTTGCATCACGTACATGTTTTAGGATTAAGTTTATTAAACTATATATTTATTATATTAACTATTTGGAAAGCATACTATATTATGTGGGCTTTTATGCACTTAGAACAAGAAAAAGTCGCTTTTAGATGGTCGGTAGCAGGAGTTTTATCATTCCTAATTGTATATTTTGTTACTTTAGTTTTAATTGAAGGAGATTATGTACACGACGTATTCCAAAATTCACAATATAGATGGATATTCTAATAAGTTTATTATAAGTTAAAAAGGCGGTTTATTAACCGCCTTTTTTTATTTTTGCTTAGAGATTCTAATTATTATAAAATGAAAAAGTACATTGTGCTAACATTACTTTTTGTAATGCCAATAGCTACTTATTTGTTTTTTGCTACAGGCGTAAATCAATTTCAGCGTTTACCCGTGATAACAGAAAACGTCAATGAACTTCCTGACGCTAAATCTTCGTTAGGAAATCAGCCTAAATTTGAAAATAAAATTACTATTCTCGGTTTTCCAGGAAGCGATTTATTTGTCAATAGAGGAGATGCTTTTAATTTAGCAAAAAAAATTTATGATAGGTATCGTGAATTTGATGATTTTCAATTGGTAATGGTAGTTCCTGAAAGTGCAGAAGAAGAAACACAACGTGTTATTGGGGAATTATCACCAATATCTGATATGTCAAATTGGAATTATTTATTTCTTAGTGATGATCAAATCAAAGAATTATACAATAGTTTAGGTCTTGTAGGAAAGTTGAACGACGACTTATATACGCCAAACGTATATATTATTGATAAAGGTAGAAATTTACGCGGTCGTAAAGGCATAAATAAAGCTGGAACACAGGAATATAAAGAAGGTTATAATACTATTTCTGCAGCAGAATTACATAATGATATGATGGACGATGTAAAGGTTATATTGGCAGAATATCGCTTAGCATTAAAAGAGTATAAACGTATTAATTCAACTAAATAAAAATGAGAGATAAATCATATATATGGATTTCATTTATTGTTTTGATTTTTGGAATTTGGGCGGTTCCTAAAATTGTAAAGAAATTCGAAAAGGCTGATTTAGAAATTATTGGACCTGCGCCATCATTTATCTTAACTAATCAGAATAATAAAGAAATTTCTAAAGATAATTATAAAGATAAAGTATATGTTGTAGAGTTCTTCTTTGCGAATTGCCCTACTATCTGTCCGATTATGAATCAGAATATGTTGAAGTTGCAAGACGCTTTTTATGGCCGTTTAAATTTTGGTATTGCTTCAATCACGATTGATCCAACAAATGATACTGTAGAAGCTCTTAAAGAACATGCTGACGAACTGGGAGTGAAAATTCCGCATTGGAATATGCTTACAGGTGATGCAAACTATATTTATGATTTAGCTGCAAAATTTAATCTTTATACAGGAGTAAATCCTGAAGCGCCTGGAGGATTTGAGCACTCAGGTTTATTCGCATTAATTGATAAAGATGGTAATATTCGTTGTAGAAAAGATGAATTTGGTAATCCAATTTTATATTATGATGGAACTGATGATGCTCAAATAGTATGGTTAAAAGAAGATATTAAATTATTATTAGAAGAATAATGGAAAACAATTCAAAACAAATAGAGCAGAAATATAATAAGTGGATTTGGGTTTTATCAATAGCTATTCCAATTGTTGTAGCTATTCTCTTTGGTGTTAATTTACAAAAGCTTGGTTACGATGTAAAACCATTAAGTTTTTTACCACCAATTTATGCAACTATTAATGGTATTACAGCTGTTTTATTATTTATAGCTGTTGTCGCTATAAAAAAAGGAAATGCAAAATTACACGAAAGATTAATCAAAGTTTGTATTGCTTGTTCGATCGCTTTTTTAGCTATGTATGTTGCTTATCACATGACATCTATTGAAACGAAATATG
This sequence comes from uncultured Flavobacterium sp., assembly GCA_947626185.1. Classification (GTDB taxonomy): domain Bacteria; phylum Bacteroidota; class Bacteroidia; order Flavobacteriales; family Flavobacteriaceae; genus Flavobacterium. Next base: position 38,585 of record CANQRD010000001.1, on the reverse strand, counting down.
GGGGAGAAGGTATTATACGCTATGTATATTTCTTTATTTTAATTACGCATATTTTATTGTCAATTATCATTATTCCTTTTGTATTAATCACTTTTGTAAGAGGAATTTCAGGTTCATATCAACGTCACAAAAAAATAGCGCGTATTACTTATCCAATGTGGCTTTATGTTGCAGTTACCGGAGTAATAGTTTACTTAATGATCTCACCATATTACGTGAGTTAAGAATTGAAAAATATGAATAAAAGATTGTTAATAAGCACCTTATTCTTATTCGTTTTTTCACAAGTGGCTAATGCGCAATGCGCAATGTGTAGAGCGGTTTTAGAAACGGAAGATGGTGGAGTAAAAGCAGAAGCAGTAAATGATGGAATAGTTTACCTAATGATTTTTCCTTATATTTTGGTAGGACTAGCTTTTTATTTTAGTTATAAGATTTATAAAAAGAAAACGAAATAACAAAAATTGAATAAAAAAACCGTAATAATTTACGGTTTTTTTATTTATAATGGTTTTGTAACAAATAGCTAATTGTTTCGTCTTATTGTTATATGTTAAAATTTGTTTGTGATGATAAATAAAGTTAAGTTTTATTCTTTATTTTTCTTTTTTGGTGTGCTTTCTGGCTTTAGTCAAGAAAAAAAATGGACTTTAGATGAGTGTATAGCCCACGCGATTGAGAATAATATTCAAGTAAAACAAATAGAAATAAGCGAATTGAATAGCGAAGTAAATTTGGAGTTAGCTCAGTATGATTTTTTACCAACGGTAAATGCAAATGCTGGTCAAAACTGGACTTGGACAGATAGCTCAACAAGTTTTGGAGCAAGCAATCAAAAGCCTTTTCAAGATACTTCATTGGGAATTAATGTTGGAATTGATATTCTTGGGGGATTACAAAAGCAAAATACATTTGCAAAAGCTCGTTTAGAAAACCTTGCTGCTATTTATTCTGTACAAAAGTTAAAGGAAGATATTTCGCTTTCGGTAATTAGTTCTTATTTGCAAATTCTTTTCAATCGGGAGTTGGTAAAAACAAATAAAGCACAATTAGCTTATGATGAATCAGAACAAGAAAGAGTATCTACGTTGGTAGGTGCTGGTGCTGTTCCTGCAGGAGATTTGCTTACGGTAAAAGCAACGGTTGCTTCTTCCAAACAAAGCTTAATTGTTTCGGAAAATGATTTGTTAATTTCAAAAATTAATCTGGCTCAAATACTTCAAATAAGAGATTATCAATATTTTAATATAGCCGATACTAATTATGAAGTTAAAGAATCTGAATTGATGATTTATTCTCCTGAAGATATTTTTCAAAGAGCATTTGAATATTTAACGAATATTAAAAAAGCAGAATTAAATGTTGAAATAGCTAAACGCGATGTGAAAATTAGTAAGAGTGCTTATTATCCAAAGCTTTCTGGCTTTTATAGTTTAAGTACAGCTATTCGCTATAATGATGTTGTTGTAGGTGTACAACCTAATTCATTGTTTAATCAAGTTGGAGTTGTAGAGCAAACAGGACAAACGGTGGTTGCCCCTGGTATGACGAATATTTACGGACGTCCGGATGCTTTTTTTAAGCAGTTTGATAACAATTTTCGATCTGCTGTTGGACTTAGTTTAACTATTCCTGTTTTTAACGGTTTAAAGACGCGTAAGGGAGTTAAATTGTATGAACTTGCCTTAGAGCAAAAAGAATATGAAAAGGAAGCAGAGGTACTTAAATTGGAGCAAATAGTATTTAAAGCCTATGCAGATGTAAATAGCGCTTTTAAAACATATGAAGCAAGCTTATCAACGCTAGAAGCTAGAGAAAAATCACTTGAATATGCAAGAGAAAGATATGCAGTTGGATTAATTAATATTTTTGAATTAAATCAAAGTCAAAACTTATATGTTATCTCTCAATCTAATTTATTAAGAGCTAAATACGATTATATCTTTAAAAATAAAATATTAGAATATTATTTCGGAGTTCCACTTTTCAAAACCAATTAATTCGCTATGAAAAAAAAATATATTTATATACTTATTGCTGTTGCTGTTGTTATCTTAATTTTGTTCAACATATTAGGAAAAAAAGAGCAATCTACTTTTGTAGAAGTTGCTACTATAGAAGATACTAATTTGATAGAAACAGTATCGGCAACTGGAAAAATTCAACCTGAAATTGAAGTTAAAATTACACCAGAAGTATCTGGAGAAATTATAAATTTGCCAGTAAAAGAAGGACAGGTAGTAGAGAAAGGGGATTTGTTAGTTGTGATTAATCCAAATCTATATGAAACCAATTTGGACAGAATGGTGGCAATGGTGGCAACAAGTAAAGCGGGCTTGCAACAGGCTGAAGCACAATTGAAAGAATCGAAAGCTTCTTATAACAGAAATAAAACCTTGTTTGATAAAGGGGTTATTTCAGGATCAGAATGGGATCAAGTAACTCGTGCATACGAAGTAGCAAAAGCAAATCACAACTCCGCCTATTACAATGTTGAGAGTGCTAAAGCAGCGGTTGAAGAAGCAAGAGTAAATTTATTGCGTACAACAATTTATGCACCAAGTAAAGGAACTATTTCTCGAATTAATGTCGAATTGGGAGAACGTGTTTTAGGAACGCAACAAATGGCTGGTACAGAAATTTTGCGTGTAGCTAATTTAAATAGCATGGAGGTTGAAGTAAACATCAACGAAAATGATATTGTAAAAGTGAAAATTGGCGACGAAACAAAAATTCACGTTGATGCATTTTTAAAGAAAGAATTTAAAGGAGTAGTAACAAGTATTTCAAATTCTGCGTCAAATGCCAATCTTACAGCCGATCAGGTAACTACTTTTAAAGTGAAAATTAAAATTTTAAAAGAATCTTACCAAGATTTGTTGGAAGGACAGTCAGAAGATTATTCTCCATTTCGACCTGGTATGACGGCGGCAGTTGACATTATCACAAACGTAAAAAATAATGTTTTAGCTGTGCCAATTAGTGCTGTTGTTATGAAAGCAACAACCGATACAATTGTAGATAAAACAACTAGTGATGCTCTTTATGATAAAGACTTAATGAAAGAAGCTGTTTTTGTTGATGATAATGGAATTGCTAAGTTGCGCTTTGTGAAAACAGGTATACAAGACGATAAAAATATTCAGATTTTAGAAGGCTTAAAGAAGGGGGATATTGTAATTATCGGACCTTATTCAACAGTGAGTAAAACACTGAAGAATAATGATAAAATACAGAAAGAAGAAAGTAAAAAATGATAGTAATTTTAAATATTGAGACTGCGACTAAAAATTGTTCAGTCTCTTTATCCGTTAATGGAGTAGTAAAAGAAGTAATAGAAATTGCAGAAGAAAGTTTTTCGCATGCTGAAAAACTTCATTTATTTATTGAAAATATTCTGAAGTCGAACGGTTTTCAAATGAAAGATTTATCAGCCGTTGCTGTTAGTCAAGGGCCGGGTTCTTATACTGGACTAAGAATTGGTGTTTCTTCTGTAAAAGGATTGTGTTATGGATTGTCTATTCCGATGATTGCAATCGATACTTTAGAAATACTAGCGCGTCAGGTAAAAGTAGATAATGGTTTTATTGTTCCGATGATTGATGCAAGAAGAATGGAGGTGTTTTGCGCAGTTTTTACGCATGATTATAAGTTGAAACAAGCGATAGAGGCAAAAGTAATTGACGAGGCTTCCTTTTCGGAGTTATGGGGCTTAGAAAAGGTTTACTTTATTGGAGATGGAGCAATGAAGTGTGCTAAAGTACTTCAGGTAGAAAATTTTATTTTCAATCCAGCGATTGTATATCCCTCAGCAAGAGAAATGGCAACAATAAGTTTTAGCTATTATCAAGAAAATAAATTTGTTGATATAGCTTATTTTGAGCCTTATTATTTAAAAGACTTTGTGTTACCAACAAAAAAATAAGTGATTATAATGAATCACTTATTTTTTTTGCCTGTAGTAAGATAAAAGAATTTACTTCTGTAAAATTATCATTATCTACCCATACTTGTACAATGTAGGTAATTTTAGTGTCTAAAAGCTCTTTCACTAAAACCCTTGGTTTGGGTAAAGAAATTATTTTATTATTAGTATCTAATGTTTCAGATAGTATTTCAATAAACTTATCAGTGTCTTTTGCTAAGCTTGTTTGTACTAAAACTTCTAATCTTCTTAAGTTATTTTGAGAAATATTTTTTATTTTTCCATTAGATAAAATACCATTAGGTATGTAAATGGTGTTGTTTTGGTAATTAACTATTTGTGTTGAGAATATGTGTATAGCCATTACTTTTCCAGACTCACCTTGTGCTTCAATAATATCGCCTATTTTAAAAGGTTTAAATAAAATAATTAACACTCCTCCAGCAAAATTACTCAACGAACCTTGTAGCGAAAGTCCAATAGCTAAGCTCATAGCACCAATAATAGCTACAAAAGAACTAGTCTGAATACCTAGTTTGGAAGAAATAATTACAAATAAGAGAATACGAAAAGCCCACAATAAAACGTCTAAAATAAAGCTTGAAAAAGTGGGGTCAATTTTTCGTTTTGTCAGTATTTTTTTGGTTAGGCTATGAAGTATTTTTATCAACCATAGTCCGAGTGCTAAAATGATTAATGCTGTAACTATTTGAGGAACAAATGATACACTGTCTTCTAAATATCTTGATAATAGTTGATCTAAATTTTCCATTTTTATAACTTCAAAAAACTGCTAAATTCTTTTGTTGGCGTAAAGCAATGTTTGTTTTCACAAAGATAATATTCATTACTTTCTTTTACCTCGTATTTCTTTAAATATGGAATTGAGTTAGTAGAATTTACAGGAAAAATAAAAGTTTTACAAATAATATTTTCTCTAATTTCTAACGTTGCTTCTAAGGAGTTTTTACCAACTACACTAAGCTCGGCTGGAGATTCGGTGTATAACAAACATAATAACCAATGCGAGTAAGCAGACGGATAGTCAATTTGTGAAGTAATAGTTGCTAACATTTGATGAGCAATTGCAGAGTAATATTCGTTTTCAAATAAAATGCTTAATTTTAGCAAACTCATACATAAAACAGCATTAGATGATGGAATAACATTATCTTCTGTTTCAAAACTTCTTGTAATGTGTTTAGCTTGTTTCTCTTGGTTGTAGTAAAAGAATGAGCTTTTTATATCTAAAAATAAATCTAATGTATTGTCTAGTAGTTGTTTAGCTTCTTCTAAATATTGAGTTTGAGCGGTGTGTTCATACAAATTAATCAACGCTTGAATGTAAAAGGCATAATCGTCTAAATATCCTAAAATAGTAGCTTTATTATTGTGTGATGAATGTAGTAAACCATTTTCTTCGTTAAATAAATAGCGCTGAATATATTGTTGAATATTTTTCGCTTGCGCTAAATAATTAGTGTTTTTAGTAGCGCTGTAAGCATCTAAAAGGCCAGTAATTAATTGTGCATTCCAAGCCGTAATTATTTTATTATCCAAAAATGGAGTTGCTCTTTTTTTTCGCTCTATAAATAGTTTGTTTTCCCAATTTTGCTTTTTTTGTACTAATGTTTCAGCTGTTAGATTTAGTTTGGCTGCTAACTCATTTATTGGTTGATTTTGTATTAATACATAATTATTTTCTTCCCAATAACCAAAGTCATTAATATTAAAAACTTCCGAAAAAGCGAAAAAATCATCACCTAAAATATTTTCTAAATCCTCTTTTGTCCAAACATAAAAAGCCCCTTCTTTTTGCTGTCCGTTTTTATCCATACTATCAGCATCTAAGGCAGAATAGGAAGCTCCTTCAGGAGTAATCCAATTAGTAGTAATAAACTTAATCGTTTTTTCAATTATTTCTTTGTAAAGCGAATTAGCAGTTCGTTTATAAGCATCGCTGTAAACACTAAGTAGTTGAGCGTTGTCGTAAAGCATTTTTTCAAAATGAGGAACATGCCATTTAAAATCAACCGAGTAACGCGAAAAACCTCCTTCAACTACATCAAATATACCTCCCCAAGCCATGCGAGTTAATGTAATATCTATGTACTGTAATAAGCTTTTGTCATTGTCTAAAACTCCCAATTTTTGTAAATAAAGTAAATTGGTTGGCATCATAAATTTGGGTGCACGTTGATAGCCACCAAATTCATAATCAAAACTCTTTTTCCAGTTCTCGATCAATATATCTTTATTAAATCTTTTTTCTTCATTTTTTTCAGGAGCTAATCCCATGATATAAACACCTTGGTCTAGTTTTTTCGCAAATTCTACTGCGGCTTCTGGTTTATTTTTATAGAGTTCATTGAGTTGTAGTAAAGAGTCAATCCAAGTTTTTTTAGGAAAATAAGTACCTCCCCAAATAGGTTTGCCATTTGGTAAGCACACTACATTTAATGGCCATCCGCCTTGTTTGGTCATTAATTGAACGGCTTTCATATAATGAGCGTCTACATCTGGATGTTCTTCTCTGTCTACTTTTATGGAAATGAAATTGTCATTCATTACCTGAGCCACTTCGTTATCAGTAAAGCTTTCGCGTTCCATTACATGACACCAATGACAGGTGGAATATCCTATACTTACAATAATTAATTTATTTTCTTGTTGTGCTTGTTGAATGGTTTTTTCCGACCAAAGTTTCCAAAAAACCGGATTTGTTTGATGTTGTTGTAGATAAGGATTTGAGGTTAAATGTAGTTCATTCATAAAAAAAGATTGATAAACAAAGGTAAAAAATATCTTTTGAAGACGAAATGAAAGTTATAGGAGCGGTTGTCTAATAAAAATTTATCATTAGATAATTATGATGGATAAGGATAACATTAGCTTAACATAGGAAAAGTTAATTATAACGATATTTGGCTGCGCAAAAAAATAAAATAATGGAACAAATTTTTATTGTTATGTTAATAGCCCTAGGGATATTAGCATTAATAGATTTGACAGTTGGGGTGAGTAACGATGCTGTGAATTTCCTAAATTCGGGAATTGGATCAAAAGCATTGTCTTTCAAAACAATTATGATTGTAGCATCTTTAGGAATTCTGGTAGGAGCTATATTTTCTGGGGGTATGATGGAAATTGCACGGAGTGGAATTTTTGTACCTAGCATGTTTTCTTTTAATGATGTTATGGTCATCTTTTTGGCCGTAATGATTACCGATGTTTTGTTGTTAGATGTTTTCAATTCTTTAGGTTTACCAACTTCTACCACGGTATCTATCGTTTTTGAGTTACTCGGAGCAGCGGTTTGTTTAGGTATCATGAAAATTGTAATGAATGACGATAGTTGGTCTACCTTGCCAAACTATATTAATACAAAAAAGGCTACAGAAATTGTGGTCAGTATTTTACTATCTGTAATCCTATCTTTTACATTAGGAACGTTAGTTCAGTATATTTCTCGTTTTATATTTACATTTCAGGTTGAAAGAAAATTAAAATATTTCGGAGCAATATTTGGAGGAATAGCAATTTCTGCAATTTCGTTTTTTATCCTTGTAAAAGGCTTAAAAGGATCAAGCTTTTTAAGCAAAGAGAACTCTGTTTGGATAGACAATAATCAACTTTTAATTCTTGTAGGAAGTTTTGTTTTTTGGACGCTCTTCTCTCAATTATTGATGTCGTTTTTTAAAGTAAATATTTTAAGAACAATTATTGTAATCGGAACATTTGCTTTAGCCTTAGCTTTTGCTGGAAACGATTTAGTAAACTTTATCGGTGTTCCTATTGCAGCAGTTCAGTCTTTTGAGCTTTTTCAACAGTCCGGACAAGCAGCAGATACGTTTATGATGGGACAATTGGCTGAAGATAGTGTTGTAGCTCCATTTTACTTTTTGTTATTGGCTGGCGCTGTAATGGTTTATACTTTATGGACTTCTAAAAAAGCGCGAAATGTTATTGAAACAGAAGTAAGTTTAGCTAGACAAAGCTCTGATTCTGCAGACGAAAAATTTGCTCCCAACTTATTATCGAAAGCAATTGTTCGATCAATGGTTATTTTAGGAGGAGTTGTCAATTATTTTTTGCCAAAATCATGGCAGATTCAAATGGATAAACGTTTTGAAAAACCAATATTTATTGCCAAAGATAACAATGATGAAGAACCAGCATTTGATATGCTTCGAGCATCCGTAAATCTTATGGTAGCAAGTATTCTTATTTCTATAGGTACTTCTATGAAATTGCCACTTTCTACAACTTATGTAACTTTTATGGTAGCAATGGGTACGTCATTCGCAGACAGGGCTTGGGATAGAGATTCTGCTGTGTATAGAGTTGCAGGAGTTTTTAACGTAATTGGTGGTTGGTTTGTAACAGCAATTGTAGCTTTTATATCTTCTTTTGTTATTGCATATATATTATATGTAGGGGAAGTTTATGCGCTTGTAGCAATGCTGATTCTTGTAGGTATATTATTGTATAAAAGTAACAGAAAATACAATAAAAAAGAAAAAGAAAAAGTAAGTAAATACAACAAGATAGATACTGTGACAATTCAGGAAGTTGCATCTGAAAGTTCCGCGCAAATTGCCAAAGTTGTTATTACAGTAAATGAATTGTATACCAAAATAATTGATAGCGTTGCTTTGCAAGATCATGCAGAGTTAAAAGCTTGTCGTAAGCGCCTAAAGCAACTTGAAAAAGAGGTTGATAGCTTAAGAGGAAATGTTTATTTCTTTATTAAAAATCTTGATGAAACAAGCGTAGGAGCAAGTAAATTTTATGTAATTACCTTAGGTTATCTACAAGATATTATAAAGTCAATGATGCATATTGCTCAAAATAGTTTTTCTCATGTTGATAATAATCATAAGAAATTAAAATTTAATCAAGTAAGAGATTTGAAATTAATTGATAATAAATTACATGATTTATTTGCGACAATGGAAATTGTTTTTTCGGAAGGGAAATTTGATCAGATTGCTGAGGTGTTAAAATCAAAATCTGATATTACACAAGCTATTGATCGATTGATTCAAAAGCAAATTGTTCGAATTAGAACAACAGAAACAAGTCCGAAAAATAGTAAGTTATACTTTTCAATTTTGTTCGAAACAGATGACCTAATCAAAGCTGCATTAGGTTTGTTAGAATTGTTTGAAGAATTTAATATTGAACAAAAAAAGACATTGTAATTAAAAAAACGACTCAAGAAATTGAGTCGTTTTTTTTTTATATGAGTGAAGAACAATTAAGCATTAATTGCTTCTACAATAATTGCTTTATCATCTAACATTTGTTTCAACATGTTTTCTATACCATTCTTTAACGTAAAGGTAGAAGAAGGACATCCGCTACAAGCACCTTGCAATACAACTTGAACAATATTTGTATTCGGGTTGTAATTTTGAAAAGCAATGTTTCCTCCATCGGCCTGAACAGCTGGCTTTACATACTCTTCTAAAATATTGATTATTTTTTGCGACTTCTCATCCAAAGAATCAAAATGTACATCCGCTTGTTTTTCTATTTCTGTGGTATCTAACAATAAAGATTCTTCAACCGCTAGATTACCTTTTTCTAAAAATTCTTTAATGAAACCTCTTGTAGATTGAATAAATTCATTCCAATCAAAAGAATCATATTTAGAAATAGAAACATAATTTTCATCAATAAAAATTTCTTTTACAAAAGGAAGTTTAAATAACTCTTGTGCCAATGGCGAAGATTTTGCTTCATCAATGTTTTTAAACTCAACACCTTTCTTTGTCAATAGTTTATTAGCTACAAATTTAATAACCGCAGGGTTGGGTGTTGATTCTGCATAAATTGTTATTGGTTGTTTTTTCTTACTATCAGTTGTAGATTCAATAAGAATTTGCTTACCTTTCATTAAGAAGTTACTAATATGGTCTGCAACCGTATCTTGTACTTCTTCCCATTCAACAATGGAGAATTTTTCGATAGCAATAAAATTATTTGATATATATACCGTTTTTACAAAAGGTAAATAGAATAATTCCTTTGCTAATGGAGATTGAGCAGTTTCATCGATGTTCTTAAACTCGAAGTTTTCCCCTTTTGTGATAAAATCAGGTAAGATAAACTTAACGATTGTAGGGTTTTGAGTATTTTGAATTTTAATTTGAGACATTTTATTTTATTTTTTTTCAAAATTAACAAACTTATATTCTATGAATCTGTATATTTGGTTTTTTAAACATATAATTAACATATAATTAAGTGCTAATTAACAGCGCTAAGGTAATATATGATTTATTTAAAAAAGAATTAAACATAAATTTTAAATTTTGCAATAATGTGTAGAGTAATTAGGTATAACAAAGGTAGTTGTGTTGGCTACGCGCGCAGCGATTGTCAGGCAATGTTTTTTAAGGTAGAAGGTAAATGTTTTATCAAGGCTTAAATGCCTTTGGAGTTAATTAAATACTTTACAAATGAATAAGAATAATAGTTATATAATAAAATCATTTATGAAAAGATTTTTATTGCTTTTAGTGTTTATGGTAACCTCTACTTCGGTTTGGGCTATAAATGCATTAGGTAATAGTAACTTAAGGAGTAATTTAGATAATCATATAAATCATTTGATTGATGAAACTGTAAGTAACTATCGCTTTGAGTTTTTCTTTGCACCACCAACCAATGATCTTTGTGATGGTGCAAAAGTAATTGTTCCAAGTACAACAGATACTTGTGATGCAACTCAGAAAATATCGGTAGATTTAACTGGGTCTACTGCATCTGGTAAAGGAAAACCAAGCTGTGATACAGCAGGTGGATCTTCTAATCAGATGATGGATCAATGGTTTAAATTTACAGCTATTGGGGATGTTCATACTCTATTAGTGTCAAATATAAGAGGTACAGGAACAGTTCGAGGTGTTTTGTATCATAATGTACAAGCCAATGGTACAGTAATTACTTGTACTAATTTAGGAGGTGGAAATAGTGTGAGAAATTGTGATATTTCTTTCATAAACGCTGATTCTAAATTTAGATTTGAAAATTTAGTACCAGGTAAAGAATATATTTTCCGTTTATATACGCATGGTGCTTCTACAAAAACTTTCGATTTGTGTCTATACACGCCTCCACCTGCAATTAAAGTAAGTAAAAGTGGAGACATGTATAGTGTCGATGAGTTAATTAAAGATGTATTGGTGTCGGCTACGTGTGATTTAGTATCGAATGTACGTTACCAACATGGAGATGGAACTGCGAAAAATAATGTTGTTAATGGTATTGGGTATTTTTCAAGAAATAATGCTGATTTTGCCTTTGAGGAAGGAATTGTTTTAGGAACAGGAAATGTTGATTTATTTGGAAGGCACTATGTAGGGCCAACTGATGCTGATCGTAACCCTGGTTTGACTGGAGATAGAAGATGGGAAGGAGATAAAGATTTGAAGGATTTAGTTGCTGCAACTGGCGGATATCCTTCAGGTGTACGTGATATGCGATCTTCGCAAGTTGAATTTGATTTTATACCAGTTCAAGAAACGATTAGTTTTGAGTATTTGTTTGGATCTATCAGCTACTATACTGGATGTACCTATCATTGTGGAAATGGGGCGATGTTTGGTGCTTGGTTAGTTGATACAACTACGGGGATAGGATTTAATACGGCTATTATGCCAGGTACTGCAAATACCCCTATTTCTATGGGAACTGTTAGAGATAAAGATAAATTATTAAATGCAGCTAACTGTGTTAGTGTAAATCCACAATTTTTTGATCGTTGTTTTGATGGTAATTATACTATAGCAAATCCTAATGTTGATTCTCCTGTTGATTTAGCAGGTATATCGGTAGCTTTCAAATCTGACGATATTCCTGTTGTACCAGGTAGGAAATATAGAATTAAGCTTGCGGTTTTAGATTATTGTCCTACAGCAGGTCACGTTTCTGCAGCTTTTTTCAAAGCAGGAAGCTTTGATATAGGTACGCCTGAATTAGGGTCAGATATGAGTATTGAACAGGGTAATGCAGCTTGTCCTGGAGAAACGGTGGAATTAGGTGTAAATTTAGATCCTCAACATTATTTGATTCAATGGACAAAAGACGGAAGAGATCTTGTAGGTGAAAATGGTCCTAAGCTTTATGTAACCACTCCTGGTCTATATGGTGCTAAGTTAAGTTACAAAGATGTAGATTGTGATATTGAGCCACAAAGTGTGTTGGTAGAATATTATGATCCAATTATTTTTGAAAAAAATCCTACAGATTTAGAAGTTTGTAGAAGTGGAGGGCCAAATACAATAGTTAATCTTGAGAAAGCGATGACAGGAGTTACGTATAGCGACGTGTCATTTACTTTTCATGAAACTAAAGCTGATGCAGAAACTACTGGAGCAGCGTTTATTGATCCAAATTATCAGGTTGATAGCTCAGTAACTTCAAAAGTTATTTGGGTTAGAATTCAAAAGAATAATACACCGTGTTTTGAAGTAAGGAGTTTTAGAGTAAACTTAATTACATGTACACTAGCATTGATGGATCTGCCAAATATGGAAGTTTGTCAAAATGAAAATCCAAATATAGGTCCTGTATTTGATTTGACTATAAATGATGCACTTGTATATTATGGAAGACCTGGTTATACAATAACCTATTATAAATCTGTAACAGATGCTAGAGGAAAGTTAAATCCTATTTCAACCGTTGACGCGAAAGCTTATCAAGGAACAAATAATGAAGAAATTTGGGTACGAGTAGAAGAAACAGCAAACCCTGCAATAAATTCAGTTACCTCATTTAAGTTGGTTATTCATCCTTTACCTGTTATCAATAATAATGTTGCACCGTTGTATGCTTGTTTAGCTAATGCGACAGATACCAGTGCTAATTTTAATCTAGGTAGTAAAGACAATGAGATAACTTTGAGCGCTAGTTCGTTACAAGTAACGTATTATGAAACGTTAGTAGATGCGCAAAATGGAGATATAACGAAAGCATTGAATAAGAGTTCTTATTTAAGTGGAGAAAAGGAGATTTATTTTAGGGTTGAATCTTTGCGTTCAGGATGTTTTAGAACAGGATCATTTGTATTGCGATTAAGTCCTGCTTTTGAGCTGGTAGGTTCTAATGTTTATTATCAGTGTAGTGAAAATGGATATGCACAGTTTAATTTAGATGCAATTGCTGGATTTAAGATAGCAGGTAATACCATTCCTTTAACACCAAGATATTATACTACAAATAATGAAGCTGAATTAGAGATAAATGCTATTGTGTTACAAAATGGACGTTATACAAATAGAATTTATGGAAGTGAAACTATTTATTTGAGAGTTAATAACGCAAACGGATGTTATAAAATTCAGCCAATAGAGTTAAAAGTCGAGAAAGCTCCAGAGACAAATACACCTACACCTATAATGGTTTGTGCTACAAGTAATGGTTCAGCAGTAACAGTTGATATTACTAGTAAATTAAGTGAGGTTCTAGGAAGTACAGATCCAGATACAGTTAATGTACGATATTATAGTTCGTATGCAATGGCGGTAGATGGAAGAATGAATTTAGCAATTATCGATCCTGAGAATTACTCTAACGCGATGGGTAATACTGTATATGTTCGTGTTGAGAGTAGAACAACAGCATGTTTTAGTATAGAATCGATTACGATTCAAATGAATACTTTACCAAGCGTTCCACAAGTAATTCCGGATTATGAAGTATGTGATAACGAATCTAATTTAGGTATTGCTACATTCATTTTACGTGATATGAAACCTAAAATATCAAGTTCAAATGAATATGTTATTTCTTTTCATAAAACAGCTACAGATGCAGAAGCTGGAATTAATAAACTAGATGAAACATCGTATATCAATGAAGAACCATTTAGTCAAGTTATATATGTTAGGGTTGTAGATGTAAAGACAGGTTGTTATGTAATTCGTCAGTTCTTTTTGAAAGTTAATCAATATCCTTTGTATGATATGGCTAATGGTGGAACATTAATTCAATGTACAAGTTCTACATCATCTCAAGCTGAATTTAATTTAGTATTCGCTAGTCAAACTTATATACAAAATAGTAGTGATTATGAAACAACATTTTATGAAAACTTAGGTGATGCTCAAAATAATATAAACCAGATTAGAAATCCTGAATCATATATTAACCAACAAGTAGGGGGAGCTAAAATTTGGTTCCGCATAAAAAATAAAAGAACGGGATGTATAGGTTTTTATGAAATCACTTTAAAAGTGGAAAATGCGCCTATATTACCTGTTAATCTGCCTGTGATTACAATGTGTGATACCTATAATGACCCATTTGATGGCATTATGCAATTTGATATTACGATACATGAAAATATTATTTATCAAAGTTTAAAAGCTGGACATACAGGTGAAATAGTTTATTATAGATCAAAAGAAGAAGCAGAAACTGATACAAACCGAATAGTTGATCCTACTATTTACCAAAATGCTGGTAGTGATACTATTTGGTATAGATTAATAGATACAACAACAGGTTGTTATGCTATTGAGTTTTTCAAGTTTAAAATTAATACTCCTTTAAGATTAGAAAATCCTATACCAATTACAAAATGTAGCGATTTAACTATTGGACAAAATAAAGCTGTTTTTGATTTAACTCAAAACATTCTAGCAATTATTGGCGGAACACCTATTTTTGGATTAGTTTATGAGTATTATGAAAAAGAAAGTGATGCTTTAGCGAAAATCAATGCAATACCTACTAGCAATATTAGAAACTATGTTAATAAAACAGCTAGTCAAGATATTTGGATTGTAGTAACAAATGAGTTTGGATGTAGCTCAACGGTTATTCAAAAAATTACAGCTGAGGCTATGCCAATGCCGAATAATAAGCCAACAAAGCTTGAAACTTGTGAGATAGAATTCGGTAAAAAAACAGGTATTTTTGATTTACGAATTGGGGAGCGAGATATTTTGAAGGGAGATAGTAGTTTGTCATTGACTATTTATAGATCGCAAGCAGATGCTACTGCCAAAGAAAATGAATTGACTGAAGAGCAAAAAGCTAACTTTACCTCTGTATCTGGAAAGGTGTATGTACGTGTTGAAAATAAAAACTCTACACAAGAAGAAAAATGTTATGTTATCGTAGAGTTAGATTTGGTAGTTAATTTAAAACCAATTATTAATGTAAAACCATATGTAGTGTGTTTGGATACTCCTGGAGATCACTATCCATTTGATTTAGCTACTAAGAATGATGAGATTTTAAATGGACGAAATCAAGATGATTTCAGAATCACTTATTATGTTAAGGAAATTGATGCCATTTCTAATGCTAATGCTTTATTGTATCAATATACTAATGAGGAACCAAAAAAACAGACTATTTATATTAGATTAGATGACAAAAAAACAGGATGTTTTCATGTTGTACCATTGCTGTTACAAATAGAACAAAAAGTTTATGCTTATGATATTATAGAACCAGATAATATTAATGAGTTGATTAAATGTAGTAATCCTTCTACAGGTACTGCAGAATTTGATTTTACAAAGTTTGGGGAAGATATAGCTGGAGATCAAGGAGGTGTGCAGGTAATTTATTATCTTGGTGACAGTGATTATTTAGCTGATAAGCCAATTAACCCAATAAATAAAATTGTTCTGCCAGTAGGAAAGCATAAGATCATTGCTGTAGTGAAAAAAACAGAAAGAGATATGTATTGTACGGCTGAGATGACGTTTATGGTTGAGGTTTTAGACACACCAGTAGCTCCAAGACTAAAAACGGGAGATATTGTATGTATTGATTATCAATCAGGAAAATTAATTGAACCTTATGTATTTGATTCTGGTTTTGATTCTTCTTTATATGATTTCCAATGGGAATATCAAGAACCATCAGGAAGATATTTAGAGATACCTGGAGCTACTAATTCATATTATGTGGTTAATGATATTAGTTTAGGAAATACTTTTAGGGTAGTTGTTAATTATAAAGGAGGAACTTGTAAATCTACTAGTACTACAGTTAAAGTTGAGTTTGTACCTGAAATTCCAATTAAAGTAAAAGGAGCTGATAGTACTGGTTTAATAGGAAGTTTTGACGATACAGATAATGTAATAATCGAAATAGAAAGTCCTGTGAATTCTACAATGTATGAATTTGCTTTAGACGGCGGAGCTTATCAAGATTCTAGATTTTTCTATGATGTAACAAATGGATCTCATAGAGTGTGGGTTAGATTTAAAGATAATAAATCAATTTGTCCACAGTATATCGATATCTTTGTTTTAGGATATCCGAAATTCTTTACACCTAATGGTGACGGATTTAACGATACATGGAATATTAAACAGTTACAAGGGCATCCAGAAGCAGTGATTTATATCTTTGACCGTCATGGTAAATTAATTACTCAATTAAAACCTTCAGGTCAAGGATGGGATGGTACATTTAATGGAAAACCACTACCTGCTACTGACTACTGGTTTACTGTAGAATATTTACAAGAACCTGAGAAAGCAAACGAAATGCCACGTAAAGTACATCATAAAGGACATTTCTCATTAAAAAGATAATTATTAGGCCATGAAGATATTTAAGAAAAGATACTTAGCAATCGCGTTGCTAACTACTCAAATGGGTATAGCACAAGAAGGGGGTTTACCTATTTATTCGGATTATCTAGCAGATAATTATTATCTAATTCATCCGGCGATGGCTGGTCTTAAAAACACTACACAAATTCGTGGTGCAATGAGAATGCAGTGGTCGGGAGTAGAAGATGCGCCTAAAACACAAACACTAACTGCTAATACCCGCATCGGCGAAAGATCGGGTATTGGTATCATAGTGTACGGTGATAAAAATGGATATAATTCTACAACAGGAGCAAAGCTTACTTATGCACACCATATCACTTTTAGTGAGTCGCGTTATGAGTTAAATATGTTGTCATTTGGTATTAGTGCTGGATTTGCAAATTCAAGTCTAGATGAAACCAAGTTTGGTTCTGTTTATGATCCAATCGTTAGTGGAGGAATTGAAGTGAAAGACAGTTATTTTAATGTAGATATTGGAGCAGCTTATAACTACGAAAATTTCTTTTCTATGTTTACAGTTAAAAATGCTATAACAAGTAGAAATGAAATTTATACTAATAAAGAAAGCGATAATTATCGTAGATATTTATTAGGAGGAGGGTATACATTCGGTAATCCAGATTATAATGGAGGATGGATGTACGAGCCTTCATTATTGCTTCAGTATACAGAAAAAACACAAGCGAAATTGTTAGACGTAAACATGAAGTTCTATAAGCAATTTGATGCAGGTAGAGCTTGGGCAGGATTATCTTATCGTAGAGATTTTGATGCTGCCGAATATTCAAAAGGCGATAAAGAAAAGAAACAAGCATTGCAAAGTTTAAGTCCATTTGTAGGAGGTTCGTACAAAAGTATAAGTCTAACTTATATGTACACTCACTCAATCGGAAATGTAACTTTTGATAAAGGAGGTTATCATCTATTTACAATAGGTCTTGATCTTTTCAAAACGAAGAGTACATTAGATTGTAATTGTCCAATTGTTCAGAATTAAAAAAAAGTCCCGATATTTATCGGGACTTTTTAATTTTATAGAAGATGATAATTAAAGAAATAAGAGGTAAAAGCCCTAAAATACCAAATGATTGTTTTGTGGCTGAAAACGCTACTATTGTTGGTGATGTGGTTATGGGAGACCAATGTAGTGTTTGGTTTAATGCGGTGATTAGAGGCGATGTAAATTCGATTGTTATGGGAAATAAGGTAAATGTACAAGATGGGGCTGTGGTTCATTGTACATACGAAAAACACCCTACTACAATTGGCAATAATGTTTCTATAGGGCATAATGCATTAGTACATGGCTGTACAATACACGATAATGTACTTATTGGAATGGGAGCTATTGTAATGGATAATTGTATAGTGCACAGTAATACTATTATTGCGGCAGGAGCAGTTCTAACACAAAATACCATTGTTGAATCTGGATGTATTTATGCAGGTGTTCCCGCTAAGAAAGTAAAAGATATTAGCGAGTCTGATTTTGCTGGAGAGGTAGAGCGCATTGCCAATAACTATGTTATGTATTCAAGTTGGTATAAAGAATAGTATTTTAAAAAGTTACGTCCATTTTCTTTAAAGAAAATGGACGTAACTTTTTAAAATACTATCTGTTTTGCGATAGAGTTTTTAGGTATAAAAGTTTCTAAAATCGCGGTATCAATATTAGAATAAAAAATATTTTTTCCTATTTCTTCAGAAGAGGATAGTAAATCATTTTCTTGAAGAACTTTTTTAGTTTGTTTAGCAACCGCTTCTCCAGAATCAATAATTAATATATCATCCGGAATGATTGTTTTGATAATAGGAATTAGATAAGGATAATGCGTACAGCCTAAAACCAAAGTGTCCATTCCTTGATCAACCATGGGAACAAGATATTCTTTAAGTAAGTTTTTCATTTCTTCAGATTTTATTTTACCTGCTTCAATTAAAGAAACTAAATTATAGCCTATTTTCTCAATGATATTTACATTGCTGTACAATTTGGTCTTTTCACTAAAAATACTACTTGTAATTGTTCCCTTTGTTGCTAAAACGCCTATTGTAGAAGTTTTAGTTAAAGAGGCAGCGGGTTTTATAGCTGGTTCTATACCAATAATAGGAATGTTAAAGTTAGCTCTCAGCTCTACAATTGCATTTGTTGTAGCTGTATTGCATGCTACTATTACAATTTTACAGTTGGCTTGTACAAGAAATTCTACATTTTTGTATGATAAATTAATAATTTCTTGTTTTGATTTTGCTCCGTAAGGTGCATTTTTTTGGTCTGCTAAAAATATAGTATGCTCATTTGGCAAAAGCTTATTCACCTCTCGCCAAATGGATGTTCCGCCAATACCAGAATCAAATAGTCCTATTGGATTTTCATTTTTCATCATTATTCAAAAATAAAAAAAAACCACCTATTGGCAGTTTTTTATTTATATAATTTTGAAAATTATTTAATGTTTAATTCAGTTTTAACGTCTTGTAAAAGGTCACCACTAGTTGCCATTAAAACTCCTGCTCCAGGGGTTGAATCTAAAACTAAATCATATCCTTTTGCTTTTGCTACTTTTTGGATTGCTAATCTAGCTTTTTCTAATATTGGAGTTTGTAAAGCTACTTCTTTTTCAGACAATTTTGTTTGTGCAGTTTGTCTGAAGTTCATAATTCTTTCTTCAATTTCTTGTAATTCTTTTCCTCTAGTTTCGTTTAATACATCACCAGCAGTTTTAGCTTCATTTGAATACTTTTCAGCTTTAGTTCTGTACTCGTTCGCCATAGCTTGATAATCTTTTTCAAAGCCTTCTCCCATTTTCTTTAATTCTTCGTTAGCCGCTTTTAATTCTGGCATTAATGGAATTAACTCGCTTAAGTTTATGTGTGCAACTTTAGTTTGTGCAATAGCTGAAGTAGAGCTTACTCCTAAAAACATAACTGCTGCGATTAATAAAGATTTCATTTTTTTCATTTTTACTTGATTTTTATTTTTTATTATTTGCATTTTTTGCTTCTTCAATTTCTTTTAATAATTGTTTTTGTTCTAGAAGCATTTTGTTTCTTTTTTCTTCTTGTTCTTTCTGAACGCGCTGTCTAATTTCGTCTTGTTTTCTTTTAGCTTCTTCAATTTGCTTTTTGCGCTGTTCAAGAGCTTCTTGTTTTTTTTGTTCAATTTCTGCTCTTCTTTTTTCTTCTGCAGCTTGTCTTTCAGCTAAAAGTTTCTGAAGAGCCTCATTTTTTTCATTGCCTTTTTGATTTTCAGCTTCTAAAAGTTTTTTATCACGTTCTTCTTTTTCTTTTTTCTCTCTTTCAAGTCTAGCAGTTTCAGCAGCTTTTTGTTGTTGTAAAAGTTGTTCTTCTTTTTCTTTCTGAAGCTTTTCTCTTAACTCTTTATCTTGTTGTTTTTTAAGCTCAAGTTCCTTTTGCTGATTTTCAATTGCTTTTTTCTGCGCTTCAATTCTTTCTTGCTTTTGTCGCTCAAGCTCTTGTTTTCGCTCTTCTTGTTCTTTAATTTTTTCTTCCTGCATTCGCTTTAGCGCTTCTTTTTTATCATTTGCAGAAGTTGATTCTAATGCTTTATCAGAACTAGAGTTTGCTTTTTCTTCTTTCTCTTTTTTCTGTTCTAGACGCATTTGTTTTTCTGCTTCTAGTCTTCTTCTTTGTTGTTCTTCGCGTCGGCTTTGTCTTAAAGCAATTGCGTCTTCTTCTTTTTCTTCCTTTTCTACAGCTTCAACTTGCTTTGCAGTCATGTGTTGTTTACGCCTTGCAGTGGTCATTCTGCGTATTACTAAATTAGTAATGTCGTATTTTTTATCTGCAATTAGCATTGTGTTTTCGGTGTTTTTATCTAACACATAATCGTATTTTCTTGCTTCAGCTATATCTTGTACCATCGAAAACACTTGGTCTTGTATCGGTTTAGCTAAACTTATTTTTTGTGAAAAATAATCACCATCCGTACCAAAATACTTTTGCTGAAACTTTAAAAGATCGTCTTCCAAAGAGCTAATTTCTTCTTCCTTATCTTCAATCAAGTCACGCGTTAATAAAACTCTTTCGTTGGCAAGACTTGTTTTTTTCTTTTTTATTTCCTCTTTTTTTTGCTCAATTTCTTTTTTCCAGTTCTCTGCTCTAGTAGCTAATTGTGCACTTGCTTCGGTATATTCGGGTACGTTTTGTAATATGGTTTCCATATCGATAAACGCAACACGGGCAGAACCTCCTTGTGCAATAACAAAGGAATATCCAAAAATAGTGATTATAAAAAGAAAAAAATACCTCATATGTTGTTAAATTTTAGCAAATAATATCACTAAAACTGTTGTCCAAGGATAAAGTGTGTTTGCCAACCACTTTTTTGCGTTGTTCCAGGTACTGTATCAAAACCATATCCAAAGTCAATTCCTAATAATCCGAACATTGGCATCAATACTCTTACTCCTGCACCAGCTGATCTTTTTAGATTGAATGGGTTATAAGTACTGAACGATTCGTAAGCATTACCTGCTTCTGCAAACGTAAGTACGTAAACCGATGCACTTGGTTTTAGTGTAATTGGATAACGTAATTCTAGGGTTACTTTATTGTATATAGTTCCACCTATTTGTTCACCATATTGATTTACTGGTGTAAGCACTTGATTTTGATATCCTCTTAATTGAACTACTTCACGGCCGTCTAACGAGAAGTTAGCCATACCGTCTCCTCCTAAGTAAAATCTTTCAAATGGTACAATTCCTCTTTCGCTATTATAAGCACCCATAAAACCAAATTCGGTATTGGTACGAAGAACTAATTTTTCATAAAGAGAAGCATACCATTCTCCTTTAAATTTGATTTTATAGTATTCTAACCAATTGAATTTCTTTTGATCTACTTTACTAACATCTGCTCTTGCTTCTTGCCAGTTGCTTACAGGCTGACCATTTGCATTTAAATAAGTTCCTTCTGGAATTACTAATCCTGTATTAGGATCTATTTGTCCTGGTTTAGATTTGTATTTATATTCTTTTTCGTTTGCTAGATTTTTATAATCAACGCCATTAAATAAAGAGTAAGGAGGTGTAAACTTACCACTAATACTAAAGAATGAACCATAAGTAGGGAAGTTAGGATCGAAACCTCTGTTATCTCTTCTTAATTCTATTTGATACGCTAAGTTTCTTGAAGAACCATCACCAAAGGTAAATAAACCTGTGTTGTAGTTTTTCATGTCGTAAAATTGGAAACTTAACGTATGTGATAATACAAAGTTGTCATCAGGTACGCTTAATTGCTTTGCTACCCCAATCTGAACAGTGGTAATATTAAATCCTCTACTACGGTCTGTTCTTCTGGTATAATAATCATATAAGTTTTGCTGACTATAGGCAACAGTACCAAATAAACCAATTGGTTTTTTACCACCAAGCCAAGGCTCATTAAAACTTAAACTATATGTTTGGAAGTATGTACTACCTTGTAAACGTAGTGCTAATGTTTGTCCATCTCCCATTGGGAATGGATGATAAGCTTTCTTATTAAAAATATTTCTTAATGAAAAGTTGTTGAATGATAATCCTAATGTTCCAATGAAACCACCGCCACCATAACCACCTTGTAACTCAACTTGGCTAGATCCTTTTTCTGCTACTGACCATTCTAGATCAACTGTTCCAGAATTTGGATCAGCTTCTAAAATATCTGGAGCAATTGCTTGAGCATCAAAAATATTCAAAGCTCCTAAACGACGAATACTTTCCATTACAGTTGCTTTACTCCAAATTTCGCCTGGTCTTGTTTTTATTGTACGGTGAATAACGTGATCATGTGTGTATTCGTTTCCTCTTGCCGTAATGTTGTTGAAACGAGCAATAGGACCTTCTAGAATTCTAATTTCAAAATCAATAGTGTCATTGGCTGTTTTTACTTCAACTGGTGTAATACGAGAGAAAAGATAACCATTGTTTTGGTATTGGTTAGTAAGATCGTAAGCATCAGGGTTGCTACTATCTTGTATACGTTTGTTGAATAATACACCATTGTATACATCACCTTTGTCAATACCTAAAATATTTTTTAGTTGACTATTTGTGTATACAGTGTTTCCAATAAAACGAATATCTCCAATGTAGTATTTATTTCCTTCTTCTACATCAATATTAATAGCTACTCGGTTTGTTTCTGGATTATAACTCACCTCTTCTGCAACTACACGAGCATCTCTATATCCTTTTTCTTTGTATTTGTCTACTAATCTAGTTAGGTCTTCTTCATACTTTGTTTGAATATATTTTGAAGGTTTGAAAATACGCAATGGATTAAAAGGACTTTTTTCTTTAGTATCTTTTAGAGATTTTCTAAGTTGTTTGCTTGTTAAGTGCTCATTACCTTTAAAAGTAATGTCAGAAATTCTTACTTTTTTGCCTTTATCAATGCCTACAATTAAATCAACGTATCTTCCTGTTGAATCGGTTGGTACGGTGTTTAAAGTGATTTTAGCATTGTAATAACCATCTTTTCTGTACTTATTTAATAAGTAGTATTTAGTTGTAGACAGTAAGTTTTCATTTACTATTTTACCTTTTGTAAGTTTTGCTTCTTTTAAAATAGTTTCAGATTTTGCTTTTTTGAAACCTTTTACCGAAGCGCTCTGTAAACGAGGTAACTCGTTTAACGAAAGTTCTAAGTTAATTGTGTCGTTTACAACAGATGTCTCATAGATATTAATATCTCTAAAAAAGCCTAGTTTCCATAATTTTTTTAAAGCATCAGATATTTCTTCACCAGGGATAGAAATTTTTTGACCTTTGTTTAAACCAGTATATGTGATAACTGTTTGAGGATTGTAATTTATCTTACCTGTAACTGTAATATCTCCTAAAATGTAAGTTTTAGGTGCCTCGAAAGTAGGAATGCTTTCCCCTTGTTGTGCTTGCACACTGCTACAAATTAGGCCTGCAATAAACAGGGCAAAAAGTGATCTGCCTTTTTGAAACATTATTCTCGTCTTTATTTAATTTGTTCACTTGTTTTTCCAAATCTTCTCTCTCTTTTTTGGTAAGAAAGAATTGCTTTATACAATTCTTCTTCTGAGAAATCTGGCCATAATACATCCGTAAAGTACAATTCAGCATAAGCTATTTGCCAAAGTAGAAAATTGCTTATTCTTTGTTCGCCACTTGTGCGTATTAATAAATCAACATCCGGCATATTATACGTGTAAAGATGCTCATTAATAATTGATTCGTCAATATTGTCTTCTGAAATTATATTATTTTTAACTTTATTGCTAATTCTCTTAATTGCTTGAATTATCTCTGCTCTTGATCCATAACTAAGTGCTAAAGTAACAGTCATTCTATTGTTTTGTTTTGTTTCTTCAATAGTATTTAGTAGCTGTTGTTTTGCTTTAGGAGGAAGTAAATCTAAGTCACCAATAGCATTTAACGCTATTTTGTTTTCTTGAAATAAAGTTTTTTCTTTAATTAATGATTTTACTAGTAAATCCATTAATTTATTTACCTCATAGGTAGGTCTGTTCCAGTTTTCTGTAGAAAAAGCATAAAGAGTTAAGTGTTTAATCCCTAATTCGGCACATTTAGTAATTGTAACTCTGAGCGATTTCACTCCGTTTTCATGACCTATAGTTCTTAAAAAACCTCTTTGTTTTGCCCATCTTCCATTGCCATCCATAATAATAGCAATGTGTTCAGGTAATTTATCTTTGTTAATTTCTTCTATCAAATTCATTAATTATTCGCAATAACATGGGTTACTTCCAAATGTATAACTTAAGGTAATTCCAGTAAAAAATATCCAGTCTTTTGTATTCTTTCCAAAAGAATATTTTTCTAGACTAGCAGATGTTGGATGACTACCGTCTAAATTATCTGTAAAAGTATAAGTGGCAGCCACTTCTGCATTTACATTTATTTTAGGGGTTAATCGCATTTTTATACCAGCCGAAAATGGGATACCACCTGTATATTTTTTATCTCCTTTATTTATTTTTTTTCCTCTAAAATATAAATCGTCGTATCTTAAAACAGATAATCCAGCAAATAGGTAAGGAGTTAATCCAAATTGTTCTTGATGTAAATCAAATTCAAAAAAGTTAAATTCTATTCCTGCTTTTAATTGTTGCACATTGTTATCAAATGATAGTCCTCGTGCTTTTCTGCTTTCCATAGATGATTTCAGGTCGTTCCCCGTTATCTTATATTGTGTAAAATCAACTCTATAAGAATGTCTAGGACTTCTGTTCCATTTGTAAAAAATATTATACGCCAAATTGTTAGGGGCAATAAAATCTGTAGAGCCTATGTTTCCTACATAATTAGATCCACCTAAACCAAAACCAACTTCATGAATTTGGGCATGCACAAATGGCATAAAAAGCAACAAGAACAAGGTAAGTATGGTTTTTTTCATTTTGTTAAAATAATTCACAAATATAATAATAATGTTCTCCCGATGGTTTAAAAAATATTTTTATGTAAAAAAATCGATATTAAATAAACTTAGGCAATAAATATAACCAAAAAAAGAAATAAACTATTGTTTTTTAATTTCTCTTGTCTTCTCCCCAAAGTAGTTTCTTTCTTAAGGTTTTGATAAAACTTTGAGAAGGAAACTCAACTAAGTCTATAGTAAATGGTGCTTTAGAGATTGTTAATTCGGTTTCATTGTTAACTGCCTGAGTATTGCTATCCAATGAAAGTAGAAATTGATTTTCTCTAGAACTTACTTTTAATTTAATGGTTAGGTTATCTCGTATAACGAGCGGACGTACATTTAAATTGTGTGGAGCTAATGGAGTGATTACAAAACACCCAGTTTCTGGCTCGATAATAGGTCCGCCACAACTTAAAGAATACCCAGTAGATCCTGAGGGTGTAGAAATAATTAAACCATCTGCCCAATAGGTAGCTAAATACTCATCGTCTAAAAGCGTTTCTACAGTAATCATCGAAGTAGTGTTTTTTCTAGAAACTGTGATTTCGTTTAAAGCAAAGTTAACATCAAAAGACGAATTGGTTATCGGATTGCAATTGAGAGTTAATAACGAACGCTTTGATAATTTATAAGAGCCATTGAATAAATGCGGAAGATGCTCTTCAATAGTATCTTCTTGCACGTTGGCCAAAAAACCTAATCTACCCGCATTAATTCCAACAATAGGAATATTTTTGTTTTTTACATAATTAGTAGCTCTTAGCATTGTTCCGTCTCCACCAATGCTTAGTAAAAAGTTGGTATCTGAAGGTAATTCACTTTCGTCGTTAAATGTTGAGTATGATTCTGTTAAAATATTTTTAGCATTTAGCAATTGGTAGAATTGTTCTTCAAAAAGTATTTCTACCTCATATATTTTTAAAGCCTTAAGTAGACGTACAATTATATTTTCAACAATTGTTTTATTTGTTTGTCCGTATATAGCAAATTTCATACTATAAATTTAAAAATTTGTTTAGATAGTTAGAATTGTCCATTAATTTGTTTTGGTAGTCATCGTTAGTGTTTTTGGATAAAATATCGAATCCAAAACGTCTAAAGTCATTCAAAATAGCTATTGTGTTTATTTGATTTGTTCTTAGTAGTATTTGCATTCTATTGCTTACAATAGCAAGTGTTATTATACCTAGTAATTTGGCATTATTAGTTTCTACAACCTGAGCTATTCTTGCGAAACTAATTTCATTAATATCGTGTTCAATAATTATTGTAGCACCATTATCCTTCAAAAAATGACTATCATTAATGGTTGTAGTTATCGTTTCAGATGAGATAATGTCGATGAGTAATTGATTTTCTGAAATAATAGGTATTACATTAGTTTGATGTTTACTACAAATATCCATTGCTACTGATAAATCATCAGTAGGTTTAAGATAGAAATTTTGTGTAGTATATAGTAAATCTTCTATGTGGTCGCTTTCATCATGGTCATAAAAAGATGATGTTGGAATATTGGCTATCCATTCAAAATTGTTAGTAAAAACAATAAAATGAGAAAAATCGTGCGTGTCAATGAAATCAATTACTTCTCCAACTTTAGTGTTAGGAGTAGTAAACGGCATTAGATTTAATAAAGATTCTGTGTCGACCAAAATAAATGAATTGAAATACTCTGCAAAATAATTAAAAATAAACCAATAACCCTTAATTATACTTTGTATTTTTGTTTTTTTTAATATCTTAATTATGACAAAGCTATCGGTAAATATTAATAAAATTGCTACTCTGCGTAATTCAAGAGGAGGTAATGTTCCTAATTTATTAAAAGTAGCTGAAGACGTTCAGAAGTTTGGTGCCGCTGGTGTAACTATTCATCCAAGACCAGATGAAAGACATATTCGTTATCAAGATGCACGTGATTTGGTAAGTGTAGTGCATACAGAATATAATATTGAAGGAAATCCAATGGATAATTTTTTGAAATTGGTTTTTGAATGTAAGCCCACACAAGTCACTTTAGTGCCAGATGCGGTAGATGCTTTAACATCTAATGCTGGCTGGGATACAGTAAAGCACAAAGATTTTTTAACAGAAGTAATTCAAGAATGCAGACTTCAAGGAATTCGAACTTCAATTTTTGTTGATCCTGATTTGCAAATGATTGAAGGGGCGAAAATTGTTGGAACAGATAGAATAGAATTATATACAGAAGAATTTGCAACACAATTTGGTTTGGGTAATTTTAATGGAATTAAACCTTATGTACAAGCGGCTGAATTGGCGGCTGAATTAGGACTAGGATTAAATGCTGGTCACGATTTGAGTTTGGATAATATTGCATTTTTTAAACAAAATATCCCTAATTTGTTAGAGGTTTCCATTGGTCACGCTTTAATTGCTGAATCCCTTTATTTAGGATTGGAAAATGTGGTAAATATGTATATCAATAAATTAAAATAATGAAAGAGCTATTATATTCTAAAATTGAAGGAGAAGGAGGAATACCAATTATTGTATTACATGGATATTTTGGAATGTCTGATAATTGGAATAGTTTTGGTAAAAGCATCGCCGCTTTAGGATACGAGGCTCATTTACTAGATTTGAGAAACCACGGACGCAGTTTTCATTCGGATGATTGGTCGTATGATTTTATGGTACAAGATGTTGTACAATATATGGATCATTATAATATGTGCGATGCAATTGTTTTAGGGCATTCAATGGGAGGTAAAGTAGCAATGAAACTGGCTACGCAATATCCTTCTAAAGTTGATAGATTAATTATTGCAGATATTTCTCCGCGCGCTTATAAACCACATCATCAAGATATAATAGGTGCTTTAAATGCTATTGATTTTTCAACTAAGCCATCTCGAAAAGAAATAGATGAGATTTTGAGTCAATCAATTCCGGATTTTGGTACGCGACAATTTTTGTCTAAAAGCTTGTATTGGAAAGAACCTGATCAATTAGCTTTCAGATTTAATTTAAGTGTTTTTAATAAAAATGAAGAAGTAGTTGGAGTAGGATTAAATGAAGAAGCTTTATACGAAAAACCAACTTTGTTTATCAAAGGAGGAAATTCAAACTATATTCAAGAAAAAGATGAGTTAATTATTAAAAAGCATTTTCCGCTTTCTATTATCGATATAATACCTAATGCTGGACATTGGCTACATGCAGAAAATCCACAATTATTTTTAGATTTAGTTGTTCAATTCTTGAAAAAATAAATAACGTTACATTCTAAACAAAAAAACCTTTGCTTACAAGCAAAGGTTTTTTTGTTTAAAAACTTTAGGTGTAAAATAAAATATTCTCTTTAAAATAGGCATTTTGGTTTAAATACGTGTTTTTTTTAAAGTTTTCTATACTGAAGAAATAATTTATGTGTTAAAGTATGTATTAAAAATTTGTAAAATTAATATATCTTTTTATATTTATGTAAACTAAAATAACATCAGTCAAATATGATAAAGAAGGTACTATCATTATCGTTACTTAGCTTGATAACCGTATCTATGTATGGAGGAGGATATCGCGTAAGTATGCAAGGAAATCGACAACTTGCAATGGGGCATACAGGAGTAGCTGTTATCAATAATGGTGCGGAGTCATTATTTTTTAATCCTGCGGCTTCGGTGTATTCGAAAAATAAATTGGAAGTATCTGCGGGGATGAATTACCTAGTAGCAGATACAAAATTTCAGAATAAAACCTATGATTGGCAAAACGAAACGCGTAATCCAGGTACGCCTTTTTATGTTTATGGATCATATAAAGCGACAGATTGGTTAAATGTTGGTTTAGCCATTTACTCTCCTTATGGAAGTGCCGTTACGTGGGATAGAAACTGGGAAGGATCGCATTTGGTTAATAATATTGATTTAAAGGCTATTTATTTTCAGCCAACAGTTGCTGTTAAAGTCAGTAAATACTTTAGTTTTGGTGGAGGTCCAATTTTTGTTAATGGTGGCGTAACGTTTGATAAAAATGTTTCAAGAAGTATGGTCAATGAAGAAGGAGAGAGAACAAGTGTTGAAATTAAAGCTAAAAACGTAACTGCTTGGGGTTGGACAGCTGGTTATTTAGTAACTGTTGATGATCATTTAAGACTAGGATTTAATTATCGCTCAAAAATAGTAATGAAAGAAAACAGTGGATCAGCGCATTTTAGCAATGTGCCTGCTTTTGGTGCATCACTTTTTAAAGATGGAAAAATTAAAGCAGAAATGCCTTTGCCTGCTGAGTTAACAACAGGTTTGTCTTATGAATATGGCAAGTGGTTATTTGCGTTTGATTATAATTATGTATTCTGGAGTGCGTATAAAGCTTTAACAATAGAGTTTGTAGATAGTCCTTTAGGAAAATCAGTAAATCCAAGAAATTATAAAAACTCAAGTACTTACCGTTTCGGATTACAATATAAAGTAGACGATCAATTAAGCTTAAGAGCAGGTTGGTATTATGATCAAAGTCCAGTTCAGCCAGGATACTTCGCGCCAGAAACACCTAGAAATGATTCAAGAGCATATACAGGAGGATTAACCTATAAGTTTAAAAATGGAATAGGCGTAGATCTAGTGTTTTCATATTTACACTTTAGTGACACAAATAGTTCTTACGATTATTATATGGAAGACGGTCGTGATGTTTCTTTCGGAGGAACATATAAAACAGCTGTGACGAGTGGAGGGATTGGAATAAATTATAGTTTTTAATAATTAAAACTTTGTAAGATGAAAAGAAAGTATTTATATATAATACCATCATTAGCATTCTTTGCTATTGCTTGTGAGCCTACAATATCGGATAAAATTAATGACGACACTTATTATTCTGGTGAAGCAGATTTTACAACGTATGTTGCTATCGGAAACTCCTTAACAGCCGGATATATGGATGGAACAATGTATCGCACAGGTCAGTCTTATTCGTTTCCAAATATTTTATCACAACAATTTAAAGTTGTTGGAGGAGGACAATTTACTCAACCATCATTTGCAGATGATGTAAATGACGTTGGCGGATTGTTGTTAGGAGGAAGTCCGTTAACAGGCTTTCCTACCAAATTAGTAATGAATATGACTACAAGTAGTCCAGAAAATATTAATGGTACAATAACTATTGATGTTACTCAACTGCAAAAAAAAGCATATAATAATGCAGGAGTTCCAGGAGCAAAGACATTTCATTTGCTGTCTCCCGGCTATGGAAGTTTGGCTAACCTAGCAATAGGTAAAGCTAATCCTTATTTTGTTCGTACTGCTACTTCAGATCAAACAACAGTTTTGGCTGATGCAATGAGTTTAAAGCCTACTTTTTTTACCAATTGGATTGGATCAAATGATGTTTTGGCATATGCAATATCTGGAGGAGAAGGTATCGATCAAAATGAAATGGGCGGATTTGATCCTGCACAGTATGGATCAAATGACATTACTCATGCAGCTGTGTTTAAAGCTACTTACGAAGCTATTGTTAATACCCTTACTAGTGGTGGAGCAAAAGGAGTATTGGCTACTATTCCTGATGTAACAGCAATTCCATTTTTTACAACAGTTCCTTATAATCCTTTAACCACTCAGGCAATTGTTCAGCCAGGACAAAATGCTGACGAGGTAATTGCACAATTAAATACATTTATAGGATTGTTTAAAGGAGTTTTAGATCAAGCTGGGCAAGGAGATCGTTTTAAATTGTTTGACAAAAGCAAAGCAAATCCTGTAATGATTCAAGATAAGTCGTTGACTGATATGTCAGCTTTATTAAGTGCTTCCATTAAAGGATTAATCAGCATGGGAGTATTTCCGTTTCAGTTAACAGATCCTGAAATCGAATTCTTAGCACACACATATGGACAGGCAAGACATGCTACAGCACAGGATTTGATGTTACTAACGAGTAGATCAGAAATAGGCGCTCCTATTGCGAGTATTCAGAATCCGGTATTGGCAGATTTACTTAAAAAAGGGGTAACTTATCCAATCAATGATAACTTTGTTTTGAATCAAGTGGAACAGCAGAAGATAAAAACTGCAACTACTGATTTTAATATGATTATTAGAGAAGTAGCAGGAAATAAAAACCTTGCTGTAGCAGATATGAATGAACTATTAAATAAAGCTGTAAGCGGAATTAGGGTAGAAGATGGGCAAATTTATACTGCCGATTACTTTAAAGGAATGTCGAATCTAAATACTGTTATGTTTTCTTTAGATGGAGTACATTTAAACGCAAGAGGATATGCTTTTATTGCCTCTGAGATATTAAGAGTAATCAACAGACACTACAAAGCAAATATTCCTTTAGTAAATCCTGCTACTTATCCAGGACCTACTTTAGTAGTTAAAAACTAAGAAAATATATGAAATTTGTATTAAGATTATTAATTACTACAGTATTAGTTGTAGTGTTATGTAAAATATTACCAGGCGTGTATGTACAAAGTTGGACACAAGCACTTTGGGTGGCAGCTGTTTTGGCGGTGCTAAATGCTTTTTTAAAACCATTTTTAGTATTTCTAACTTTACCTGCTACTGTTATTACGATGGGACTTTTTCTATTAGTGATTAACGCAGTAATAATAATGCTAGCTGCTTATTTTGTCAATGGATTTAAAGTTGATGGCTTTTGGTATGCATTAATATTTAGTGTTGTTTTATCATTTGCACAATCAATATTTAACATTTCTTCAGGCAATAATACAAGTAATACAAACTATTAAAGCATAAAAAAATTAATAGTTGAAATACAAACACTTAAAAAGTTGGATGGGTTGTAAAAATAATTTATTTTTGCAACCCAATTTTATATGTAAATACATCAAAAAATGAATATTACAAGAAATAATGTAGATGCTCTTAACTCAATCGTAACGATTGAGCTTGCAAAAGAAGATTACCAAGGTAATGTTGATAACGTGTTATCAAACTATAAAAAGAATGCAAACGTTCCTGGATTTAGAAAAGGAGCTGTTCCAATGAGTTTAATCGTTAAACAATATGGAAAATCAGTATTGTTTGAAGAAGTAAACAAAATTTTGCAAGAAAAATTGAATAACTATCTTGTAGAAGAAAAACTTGATATTTTAGGAAATCCATTACCGGTAATGAATGAAAATTTTGACTGGGATGCTGATGTATTAAAATTTGATTTTGAATTAGGATTAACTCCAGAATTCACTCTTGATTTAGAAGGAAAAAACAATATTACAAAATATAATGTTGTTGCTGACGAAGCAATGCTTGATGAGCAAGTTGAATATATCCAAAAACAATATGGAAAATTAGTGTCTAAAGAAGCTGTTGAAGAAACTTCAGAGGTAGTAGGTACTTTTGTAAACGAAGAAGAAGGAATCAACAAAGACGTTCAAATTGCTGTTGCAGATATCAGAACAAAAACAAACCAAAAGAAATTCTTAGGCAAAAAAGTTGGTGATCAAGTTACAGTAAGCACAAAAGGTTTATTCGAAGACGATCATAAATTAATGGATGTTTTAGGAATTGATCATGATAAAGCACACGGGTTAGAAATTGATGTGATTTTTACAATCAAAGAAATCAACGAATCTGAAAAAGCTGAATTAAACCAAGAACTTTTCGATAAATTATTCGGAGAAGGAGTAGTTACTTCTGAAGAGCAATTAAAAGAAAAAATCAAAGAAGATGCTGAGAAACAATTTGCATCTCAAGCAGATCAAAAATTCTTAAACGATGTTTATGAGTTTTTATTAGAAAACACTTCATTTGATTTACCTGCAGAATTCTTAAAAAAATGGTTAATTACAGCTGGAGAAACTGTATTAACTGAAGAGCAAGCAGCAGAGGAGTATACTAAATCTGAAAAAGGTTTACGTTACCAATTAATCGAAGGAAAAGTAATGACTCAATATGGGTTGCAGTTGGCTTTCGAAGATATAAAAGAATATACTACAAAATTGATTAAAGAACAGTTGGCTCAATTCGGACAAACTGATCCAGAAGAGAAAACTGTAGAAGATATCGTTGCTAGAGTTATGACAAACCAAGAGGAGGTTAGACGTATCTCTGAACAAGCAATGAACGAAAAAATGTTAGCATTATTCAACGAAAAAGTAAAAGCTACTGTAAAAGAAGTTTCTTACAAAGATTTCGTTAAGGAGATGTATGGAGAATAATTTTTCCTAAAAAAATAAGTATATTTGAGCGTCTATTATTATCTAATTAGGCGCTCATTTTTTTAATCATAAAATAGTTAATTTATGGACTACGGAAAAGAATTCAAAAAATTTGCTACCAAGCATCAAGGAATAAATAGTATGTATTACGATAATATCGTAAGCAGTATGACACCATATATCATCGAAGAACGTCAAATGAATGTAGCATCAATGGATGTTTTTTCTCGTTTAATGATGGATCGTATCATTTTTTTAGGAACAGCAATTGACGATTATGTAGCAAACATTATTCAAGCACAATTGTTGTTCTTGTCAAGCGTAGATAACGAAAAAGACATTAGTATCTATATCAATTCTCCGGGTGGGGGCGTTTATGCAGGTTTAGGTATTTATGATACTATGCAGTTTATTAAGCCAGATGTAGCAACTATTTGCACAGGTATGGCAGCTTCTATGGGAGCAGTATTATTGTGTGCTGGTGCAGAAGGAAAACGCTCGGCATTGCCGCACTCAAGAGTAATGATTCACCAACCGCTTGGTGGAGCACAAGGACAAGCTTCTGATATTGAAATTACAGCAAGAGAAATCATGAAGTTAAAAGATGAATTATATCAAATTATTTCAAAACATTCAGGTCAATCAATGGAAAAAGTACATCACGATAGCGATAGAGATTATTGGATGATTGCTCAAGAAGCAAAAGATTACGGAATGATTGATGAGGTTTTAATAAGAGAATAAATTAGTTTATGGCTAAACAAGAAATGAATTGTTCTTTTTGTGGACGTCCAAAATCTGAAACCAATCTTTTAATAGCGGGTATTGATGCTCATATTTGCGACAGATGTATTGATCAGGCATACGGAATTGTTTTAGAAGAAGAAGAAGCAAAACATTTGGAAGATTTGTCAAACGATTTATTACTAAAAAAGCCAATGCAAATAAGAGCTTTTTTAGATGAATATGTAATCGGGCAAGATCAAACCAAAAAAGTAATGTCTGTAGCGGTGTATAATCACTACAAACGTTTAATGCAAGAGGTGAATGGTGATGATGAAGACATCGAAATCGAAAAAAGCAATATCCTAATGGTTGGACAAACCGGAACAGGAAAAACATTAGTAGCAAAAACAATTGCTCGTATGTTAAACGTTCCGTTGGCAATTGTTGATGCAACTGTATTAACCGAAGCTGGATATGTTGGAGAAGACGTAGAAGGTATTCTTACAAAGCTTTTGCAAGCGGCAGATTATGACGTAGAACGAGCTGAAAGAGGAATAATTTTTATTGATGAAATTGATAAAATAGCTCGTAAAAGCGATAATCCTTCTATTACTCGAGATGTATCAGGAGAAGGAGTTCAGCAAGCTTTATTAAAATTGTTGGAAGGAAGTATTGTAAATGTTCCGCCAAAAGGAGGAAGAAAACATCCAGACCAAAAATTTATCGAAGTAAACACAAAAGATATTTTGTTTATTGCTGGAGGTGCTTTTGATGGAATTGAACGTATCATTTCAAAACGCTTAAATTTTCAAGCTGTTGGTTATAGTTCTATTAAAGAAGGTGATCAAGTAGATCGTACAAATTTAATGCAATACATTATTCCAAAAGATGTAAAAGATTTTGGATTAATTCCAGAAATAATTGGTCGTTTGCCTGTACTTACGCACATGGATCCTTTAGATAGAGAAACATTGCGCATGATTCTTACAGAACCTAAAAATGCATTGATTAAGCAATACGAAAAGCTTTTTGAAATGGATGGTATTACGTTTACTATTACAGACGAAGCTTTAGATTTTATTGTAGACAAGGCGTTAGAATACAAAT
This sequence comes from uncultured Flavobacterium sp., assembly GCA_947626185.1. Lineage (GTDB taxonomy): Bacteria > Bacteroidota > Bacteroidia > Flavobacteriales > Flavobacteriaceae > Flavobacterium. The sequence goes on along the minus strand of CANQRD010000001.1, from coordinate 3,640 downwards.
TAGGAGCAAGAGGTTTACGTTCGTTATGCGAAGCGATTTTAACTGATGCTATGTATGAATTACCAAGTATGGAAAACGTATCGGAATTCATTGTAGATCTATCTTATGCGACCGATGCATTAAATAAAGACTTAGCAAAACGTTTGGAAGTTAACTAAACAATAATAGTGTTAAAATAAAAAAGCGAATCATGTACATGATTCGCTTTTTTATTTATTCTGATTTAATATTTACTGAAAATAAATGCATTGTATTTTTATTAAATAATATTACTTTTAACAAAATTAATGTATTTTGTTATGATTGAGAATTTTAAAAAAGTAGTTTTTGAAAATTACGCTAATTTTACTGGTAGAGCTCGTAGAAGCGAATATTGGTATTTTACCTTGTTTAATGTTTTAGTAGGAGTTTTAGCAATGGTATTGATGATTGTGTCAATAGCGTTAGATAACGATAATCCACTAATAGCAGCTTTTATTTATCTTGCATATGGGGTTTATTCATTAGCGATTATTATACCTAGCTTAGCAGTAACGGTGAGAAGATTGCATGATGTTGGTAAAAGCGGATGGAACATTTTATGGGCATTTCTACCTATAGTAGGACCTATTTTATTATTAGTTTGGTATTGTACAGATAGCGAGATAGGAGAAAATAAATGGGGAGCAAACCCTAAAGAAAATTTAAGAGAAAATGATTCTTTTATTGCAAGATATTAATTGGCAATAAAATTAGATAAAAATAAAATCCCAAACAATTTGTTTGGGATTTTTTGTACTCGAGGCGGGACTTGAACCCGCACGAACATTACTGTTCACTGGATTTTAAGTCCAGCGTGTCTACCACTTCCACCACTCGAGCATCTGCTCAACAGTTTATTTCTGTATTGCGAGTGCAAATATAGGGTAATTTATAAGTTGTGCAAAATAATTAAATAAAAAATAAAGAGTTTATTTTTACATACATTTTTATATGTTGTAATTCAGTGTTTTAAAATAAAAATATTTTAAAATAAAATGAATTATTTATCAGTTTCTATTATTTCAGAAGGAAAATCGTCAAAGATATTGATTGAGAAATCTAGAATTTCCGCAGAAACAAACCCTTTTACCACTTCTTCAATACCATTTTCGAAACGTAGTTCTGTATTAAATTTTCTACTTGTTCCGTATACTTCATTATCTAAAGCTAATTTGAAATAAAACTTACCAGCTGGTGTTTTAAAACGCAATATCTCAGTTGTAGAAAAAACATTTTTTAAATACTTAATAGTTTCATAAGCTTTTTCTTTTGTATCGTGTTCTTTACTGGTAAGTAGAGTTCTACCTCTTCGGTGCTCAAAAGTAAATTTATACGTTGCGTTTTCTTTTTGACTAATGACAAATGCGCTCATAAGAATAATAGAATTTAAGAAATGAACAAATAAAACTAGTTATAGGAAACAAGAACTATATATTTCTATCTTTAAAATATGCTCTATAGTAATAGGAGTAGGAAGAAAAATTAAATAATACTTGTATTGGAAATAAATAGATTATTGAAAAACTATTGCAAAAAAAAATCCTAAGCGATTAACTTAGGATTTTGTACTCGAGGCGGGACTTGAACCCGCACGAACATTACTGCTCACTGGATTTTAAGTCCAGCGTGTCTACCACTTCCACCACTCGAGCGTAATTAGAAATTACTTGAGCGAAAAACGGGGTTCGAACCCGCGACCTCAACCTTGGCAAGGTTGCGCTCTACCAACTGAGCTATTTTCGCAAATGTATTATGAACGTGCATTACTTCTGTATTGCGAGTGCAAATATAGTAGCTAAATATGGATTATGCAATAGTTTTTGATAATAAAACAGTGTTTTTTTTCTATGATTTGATAATGAAATAGTTGTGGTAGTATTTTTATAACTTAAATTGATTATTCAAACTGTTGATTAATAGTTGCCATTGCTTATGAGTAAGATTCGTAGAGGTGTAAGATTTGTTTTGAAAGTAGTTAGTTTAACAGAATGAGGTTGTTGTAAATTCCTTTATCTCAGCGTTAACATTTATTTTGGATTCGATGATTCGCCTGGCTTATTTCAGATTTTGTAGATTTAATCTTTAGAATTACAACCAGCCTCTTGTAAATCTTCAGTAAAAAGTGGACATCTAAGGACTAAAAATTAAGATAGTGTTTTCTAAAAAAATGTAACTTTAATTATGGGAACACTGAAGAAAAAAAACGCAGAATCATTTATAAAAGACATTCGCAATAATACACGTCGTGTTTTCACTTCAGAACAAAAGATTTTAATCGTTATGGAAGCCTTACGAGCAGAGATCTCTATTGCTGAGTTATGTAGAAAATACAGCATTAACCAATCTCAATTTTACAAGTGGAATAAAGAGTTTCTAGAAGCAGGTAAGAAACGTTTATCCGGCGATGTAACGCGTGAAGCTACCAGTAGCGAAGTAACAGAACTAAAGAAGGAAAATGCTCGATTAAAAGAGATGGTTGCTGATTTGGTTTTGCGCTATGACATTGTAAAAAAAGTTTGGATATGTTAGATTAAAAGATCAATTCAAACGCTATATGAGATTAACTGCAAGTGAAAAATACGAGATAATTCGGCAAGTTACACGCAGTGAGTTAGGTGTAAAACAAACCTTGCAAGAGTATGGAATTGCTCGTAGTGCGTTTTACAAATGGTATCAAAGTTATCTTGAAAATGAATTAGAAGGATTAAAGCCCAAACAGCGAATCTCTAACCGACAATGGAACAGTATTCCAGAAACTCAAAAAGATTTAGTTGTTGAATTAGCTTTAGAATATCCTGAGTTATCCTCTAGAGAATTGGCTTTTAAATCACTGATGAACAAGGAATTTATTTATCAGAATCTAGTGTTTATCACATCTTAAAGCAACGCGGATTAATTGCTGCTCCAAATCATATCTTACTTACTGCATCCAACGAGTTTAAAGATAAAACACAATTTGTAAATCAAATGTGGCAAACTGATTTTACTTATTTCAAAATTATTGGACGGGGTTGGTATTACTTAAGCACAGTTTTAGATGATTACAGCAGGTACATCATTCACTGGGAATTATGCAGTTCGATGAAGGCTGAAGATGTAAAAAGAACGATTGATTTAGCTATTACAAAGGTTCGATTAAAAACAAAAAAGAAGCCAAAATTACTATCGGATAATGGTTTTTGTTATGTTTTTAAAAAAACTAAAAGCATATTTAAAAAATCATCTAAAAATGAAGCAAGTACATGGTGAACCAATGCATCTGCAAATGCTTTAGCATTCAATGAAACTTTAATATAAAACAAAACCAATGAATTAGACTCAAGGTAAAATTGAACGCTATCACAGAACAATGAAAAATATGGTTAAACTAAATCATTTTTATCATCCAGAAGAATTAATTCAAGACTTAAATGAATTTTGTAGAAAATGACAACAATAACAGATATCACGAAGCTTTAAACAACCTAACACCAGCTGATGTGTATTTTGGAAGATCCGATAAAATACTCAAGCAAAGAGCCATTATTAAACAAAAAACAATTGCCAAAAGAAGACAATTGTATAATCAACAAAAAATACTAATTTTATAAATCAAACACTGTCTTATTTTCTACTAGAA